>NZ_JAZHPF010000007.1 GCF_036543075.1 Deinococcus sp. YIM 134068 | reverse complement strand
ACGCGCTCTTCCGATCTGCGTGACTTCGGGGGCGGGGGTGGAAGACGCCTCTCCCCCTGCGCTGCGGTCGGTGTGATCGTCGGTCATGGCCCCTCCAGTACAGCACGGGAGGTGGGCACAAGCGGGCCGCCTCCCCGTCAGTCCCGCCCCCTACTCCGGCGGCGGGGGCGGGGGGAGGCCGGGGGGGACGACCTCCTGCCCTCCGGCTCCTCACCGCGCAACCGGGCGAGCCACGCGCTCAGGCTGGCCCACAGTCCCGTCTTGGTGGGGGCGGCGGGTGGAGGCGGGGTCTTCCTGGAAGGGGCTTTCTCAGGCCTGGGAGGGGGCTGTTTGACGGGCGACTTGGCTGATCGGCTGCCCGTCCCCACCGACTCGGAAGAAGTCCCGGCGGTCTTCCGTCCGCGCGGCTGCCCGGTGGAGGGTGCCTCCATCCCCGGACGGCGTGGACGGGGACCGGGACGAGGGCTGATCCGCGACGGCTCCGGCTCTGCCCCGGTCGTCACATCAGGCGTGAGCGCGGGCGACGTGCCCGCGAAGACCGTGACCGTCACCTCCACCCTCGGATGGGCGGGGTCGTAGTGGGGGTGGTCGTGGCTGCCGTAGACCCATTTGTCGCCGCGTGGGAAGAGCGCGTCGACGATCCCCTTGCGGACGTTCTCGGGGTCGGCGTGGGTTCGTGTGGCGAAGTAGCACACCACGTCCAGCCGCACACGGCTCACCTCGTCCACCGGGCGCAGCCGGAGCAGGGGCGGGGGCGCGTGCAGGCGCACATGGTCCTTCCACGTGTGGTACTCGCCCAGGCGGGTGCGGTTCGGCGTGGCCCCCTGCGTGTAGTACCCGACGAGTTTGAAGGTGCGGGACGCCGCCGGGTCCGCCTGCCCTCCCGTGCGGCGCAGCGTCTTCAGGGCGGGGATGACGAAGGTGATGGTCTGGGGCGGCGGGGAGGGGGGCAAGAGGGTCCTTTCTCCAGCGGGGACGTTCTTTTCTCAGGCTAGCGCCGGGGAGTCAGGTCGTGGACCTGCTGGGGAGATGAGAGCAGAAGGGTCGAGGCACAAGGCGCGCGGCCTCAGCCATCTGCCTTCCAAAACGTTCACAACAACTCGAAGCCTCGGAGAGACAAACCGCCCTCAGGCGCGGCCTTGATGAATTCGAAATTTTTAGCGCCGCTTACGCTGTCGCGCGCCCGTTCCGGGTCATGCTGCGACGGTCCCGCGTGGTCTCTTCCCTGCTAGGGGCCGCATGGCTCTCCGGGACCTCACCGCCCCTCTTCCCCCACTTCACCCACAGGAGGCCGCAGATGGCACACGACGAAGGCATTCATCACGAGGAAGTCACGACGCCCGAGCAGACCGCCGATTCGTCGCGGCGGCGCTTTCTGGGGCAGGCCGGGCTGGGGCTGCTGGGCCTGGGGCTGACCGGTGCGGCGCTCGCGCAGGGGGTGGCGCAGACCGAGAAGCCGCAGACCCCGCCCGAGGAAAAGCAGCCCTTCCCGCCGGGGCAGCGCGTGGGCTGGGCGGTCGTGGGCCTCGGGGAGTTCGCGCTAGGGCAGGTGCTCCCCGCTCTGCGCGAGGCCAGGAAGTCCAAACTCGTCGCGCTCGTGAGCGGCTCTCCCGAGAAGGCGCGCCGGGTCGCGGAGCAGAACGGGGTGGCGCAGCGGAACGTCTACACCTACCAGAACTTCGACTCCATCCGCAACAACCCCGAGATCGACGTGGTGTACATCGTCCTGCCCAACGGTCTGCACGCGGAATACACCATCCGCGCCTTCCAGGCCGGGAAGCACGTCCTCACGGAAAAGCCGATGGCGAACACCTCCGCCGAAGCCCGGCAGATGATCGCGGCGGGGCGGGCGGCGAACAGGAAATTGATGGTCGCCTACCGCGCCCGCTTCGAGCCGCGCCACGTGGAGGTCGCGCGGCTGACGCAATCGCGCGTGCTGGGCAATCCCCGGCAGATGATCGGGGAGTTCGTGCAGAACCAGGGCAGCCCCAACCAGTGGCGGCTCGACCGGGAACTCGCGGGCGGCGGCAGCCTGCCGGACATCGGGCTGTATCCGCTGAACTTCTCGCGCTTCGTGACGGGCGAGGAGCCGACCGAGGTGATGGGCCAGATTTACAGCGACCCGAACGACCCGCGCTTCCGCGAGGTGGAGGACCGGGTGGCCTTTACGATGCAATTTCCCAGCGGCGTGATCGGGCAGTTCTTCTCCGGGTACTCCTCGCACCGCTCCAGCCGTTTCCGGGTGATGAGCGAGCGCGGCTGGGCCGACCTGACGCCCGCCTTCGCCTACGAGGGCAACCGCCTCAGCGTCGGGCGACGCGTGGGACTCCAGGAGGGCACCGACATGCGCGAGGTGGAGAACAAGAGCCAGTTCGTGCTGGAGATCGACGAGATGAGCAGCGCCGTGCTGGAAAACCGCGAGCCGAAGACGCCCGGCGAGGAGGGCCTGCGCGACCACCTCATCATGGAGGCGATCTATCAGAGCGCGCGGGAGAACCGGGCTATTCGGTTGGGGAATCTGGCGGCGCTGACGGGGCGCTGAGAGGGCTGTTCGGTGACGCTGTGGGCGGACCCCTCCGCCCCTTCGGGGCACCTCCCCTTGGAAGGGAGGCAAAACAAAGGCTCCCTTTGAGGGGAGCTGTCAGCGAAGTTGACTGAGGGGTTGCCCGCGACTCCATTCCAATCTGCCGTTCCGGAGGGCGTTCTCTGCTCAGGTCGCGGATGCCATCATGGGCCGTTCCAACTCGTCACGGGAGGCCCCATAAACCGACGCACCACCGCCCTGCTGCTTGCCCTCCTCTCCTCCTCCCCGGCCCACGCGGGTGGAGGCGGTCCCGCCGTCATTCGCTACGTCTGCGAGGGCGGGACCCGGATCGAGGCGACCTACACGGGCCAGCGGGCCAGCGTGGTGGTGAACGGGCGGGGGGTGGAGATGAGCGTTCAGGTCAGCGCGTCCGGTGCCCGCTACGTGGGTGGGGGGCAGACGTGGTGGACGAAGGGTGACGCCGCCGACCTCTACCGGGGGACGCTGCCGGGGGCGCTCACGGCGCTCGACTCCTGCCGGGCGGGCTGAGGCCAGGCCGGGACTTCCCCCGCGTGCTCCCGCTCCTCGTGGGGGTGCTGGCCCCAGGGGGCGCTCAGCGCGGCGGCGAGGGGAGCGGGGCGGCCCAGCAGGTAGCCCTGCCCGATGTGGCAGCCGAGGTCGTGGAGGGCCTGGAGTTGGGCGTCGTCCTCCAGGCCCTCGGCCACGACCTCGAGGTGGAGCAGGTCGGCGACGCGCAGCAGGGCACCCAGCAGGGTGTGGGCGAAGGGCTGGGCCTGCCCGCCGCGCAGGTCGGCGACGAAGGAGCGGTCGATCTTCACGGTGTCGAGCGGCAGGTCGCGCAGTGAGGACAGCGAGGTGTGGCCCGTGCCGAAGTCGTCCAGGGCGACGCGCACGCCGATGTCACGGAGCTGCCCCAGCGTGTGCCGGGCGCGGTCCACGTCACGCATGACCGCCGTCTCGGTGAGTTCGAGTTCCAGCCGCTCGGGAGGCAGGCCGCAGTCCCGCAGGACGGCCCGCACCATGTGGGGGAAGCTGGGGTCCTCCAGTTGCACGGGTGAGACGTTCACAGCGACGACGAGCGCGGCAGGCAGGTGCCGGGCGTCCGCGCAGGCCCGGCGCAGCACCCACTCGCCGAGCGGGGTGATAAGTCCCGTCGCCTCCGCGAGGGGGATGAACTCGGCGGGGCTGACCGGGCCGAGCTGCGGGTGCGTCCAGCGCAGCAGGGCCTCGACCTTCACCGCCCGGCGGGTCCGCAGGTCGAACAGCGGCTGGTAGTGCAGTTCGAGTTCACCGCGCTCGGCGGCGTGCTGCACGTCGCGCTCCAGGGTGGCGCGCCGGGCCTCCGCCTCGCCGAGGTCGCTCGCGTAGCGCCGCACCGCGTTCTTGCCCGTGCGTTTGGCGCGGTACATGGCGAGGTCGGCGGCGCGCAGCAGGGTCTCGGGGTCCGCGCCGTCGTACGGGGCGACGCTCACGCCCACCGAGGCGGTCACGAGTTCGGTGCGTCCGCCGAGGTCGTACGGTGCCCCCAGCACGTCCCGCACCCGCTCCGCGAGGGCCTCGGCCCCGGCGGCGTCCGCGACGGCCCCGAAGAGGGCGAACTCGTCCCCGCCCAGCCGCGCGGCGTGGCCCTCCCCCACACCCTCCTCCCCCAGCAGGGCGCGCAGCCGTCCGCCCGCCCGGCGCAGCAGGGCGTCGCCGACCTCGTGGCCGCGCGTGTCGTTCACCCGCTTGAAGCCGTCGAGGTCGACGAAGACCACGGCGTGGACCTGCCCGCCGCCCCCGCCGCGCAGCGCCTCCGTGAGGGCCGCCGACCAGCCGCGCCGGTTGTGCAGCCCGGTCGGCAGGTCGGTGTGCGCGAGGCGCTCGTGTTCGCGCGCCCGCGCCCGCAGCCGCCCGGCGAACGAGCGGGTGAGCGCGAGGACGGTGAGGTTGCTCAGCGACAGTTGCACGAGCGCCGAGATGACCGGATGCGACGCCGGGTCGTGCAGGTGCAGGACGGCGAAGACGACGCTGAGCACCGCCATGCAGGCCACGCACGAAGCCGCCGCACGGTGGGCGGCCCGGCCATGCCCGCCCGGCACGAGGAGAGTCACGACGTACAGCACGGGCACCCACCAGTACACCTCGGTGAGTTCGCGCAGGGTCTCCGTGCCCCCGGTGAAGTGCAGCAGGGACGCGAGGCGCAGCACGAGGAACGCTCCCGTTACCCCCACGAGCGTCGTCGCGACCGCGCGCAGCGCCGTGTGCCGGCGCAGCAGCGCGACTTCCAGCGCGAGCAGCAGCGCGGCGAGGGCCGGGTAGCCCACCCGGTCGAAGGCCGTCGAGCGCGGGGCCTGATACTCCAGCCCCACCCCCAGGCCCACGGCCATGAACGCGACGGGCAGCGCGAGGAGGAGGTTCTGTCTCCAGGCGCGTTCCTCGTCGGTGGGCACGTGGGGCAGGGCGGGATTGGGCACGCCTCACCGTAGGCAGGCCGCGCCCCCAAAACTCTTACAGCCCCCGCGCGGGGCAACCTTAAAACCTCACATTCGGCACGGTCGCCCGCCGCCGCCCATGCTCTTCTGTGCCCATGCGTCAAATGAAACTGCGCGCCGTGCTGGGCGCGCTCGTGCTGGGGTCCTGGGCCGGGGCGAATATCGAGACCGACCTGAGCAACGTGCTGAAGCTCGGCCCGCGTGTGGCCGGGAGCGCGGCCAACGAGAGCGCCCGCGTGTACCTGGAGGGCCGCTTCCGCGCGCTGGGGTACACGACCCGGCGCGAGACCTTTTCCTACCCCCGCTTCGACGACCTCGGCTCGGACGTGCGGGTGGGCGAGCGGACGCTGGCGGGACAGGCGCTCCAGGGCAGCGCGGGCGGCAGCGTGAGCGCGGCGGCTGTGCTCGTGCCGGGCGTGGGCACCCCCGAGGACTTCGGGCGGGTGGACGTGCGGGGCCGGGTCGCCGTCGTGCGGCGCGGGCAGATTCCCTTCGCGCAGAAGGCGAGGAACGCGCTGGGGGCCGGGGCCGCCGGGCTGATCGTGGTGAACAACGTCGCCGGGGAACTGCGCGGCGGCACCCTGGGCGAGCGCGTGGAGCTGCCCGTCCTCGGGGTGACGCAGGAGGCGGGGACGGCCCTGCGGGAGGGCGAGCGCGTCACCCTGAGCGTCCGCGTGCGGCAGGGCGAGGTGCGCGGGGTGAACGTGGTCGCCTTCAAGACGGGCGTGACCCGCCCCGAGCTGCTCTTCGGCGGGCACATGGACTCCGTGGCGGGGGCACCGGGCGCGAACGACAACCTCTCCGGGACGCTGGCGGTCCTCGACCTCGCGCGGCGGGCGGCGAACACCCCGCTCGCGGCGCGCAGCTTCTTCGTCCTGTTCGACGGGGAGGAGGACGGTCTGCACGGCTCGCGCTCGTTCGTGAAGGACAACGCGGCGCTGGTGGGGAACCTGCGGGCCATGTTCAACTTCGACATGGTGGGTGTGAACGCCGATCCCCTCGCGGTGGGGGGCGACGGCGACCTCGTGGCCCTCGCGCGGCGGGCGAACGCGGGGCTGGAGTCCTTTCCCGCCGGGGGCGGCAGCGACCACGTGCCTTTCACACAGGCGGGCACGCCCACGCTGTTCTTCCACCGGGGCATCGACCCCAACTACCACCAGCCCGGCGACCGCGTGGCCGACCCCGCCCTCATCGGGGCGACGGTGGACGCCGCGCTGAGGACGGCGGACGCGGTGCTGAGCGCAGCCCCGGCGGCGGCCCGGTAACACCCCGGCTGAACAGGCGGCAGGGGATCAGCAGGAACACGACCGGCGGTCCCCCGCCGCCGCTCTGTCCACCCGTCTCACCTGTTCCTCCCGCCGGGCACAGGGGGACGCTCACTTTCGGTGGAAAGACGGTCACTTCCCTGTCAGACTCTCCATGAGCTTTCGGTGAAGGGAGTGGGCCGTTTCTCTGTCCTCGCCCCGGCTCCCGGCCAACTCCCATGCTCTTCCCCTGTTCGGGGTGTCATCTTCATGACATCCGGGAGACAGGACTGTAAGGCCCCGCCTGACAGGATGCCCATGTGCGGTGAAGTTCATAGACAAGCCTTCCGCGACCTCCCCTCCCCCGCTCACCACTCCCTCCATGACCCTGCTCCCTCCCCTCCCCTCTCTCCCTTCCCGGTGCCCGGCGGCGTCCTGGGTCAGCCACCAGTTCCGGGGACGGGCGTGACCGTGACGCGGCGGGAGCGGGGCATTCTGGAGGCCAACGGGCGGCTGACGGCCCGCGAGGGGGCGCTGTACGACCTGCTGGCGGGGCACCGGGGGCGGCTGTTCTCCCGCGCGGAGATCGTGGAGCGGGTGTGGGGCCTGAGCTTCGACGGGGACGACCGGATCGTGGACGTGTACGTGAAGCGGATTCGCCACAAGCTCCACGAGGACGTGATCGAGACGGTGCGCGGCGCGGGCTACCGCTGCCCGCAGGAGCCGGAGCAGAGCCACGCCCTGCCCCACTTCGGGCAGCTCTCGGCGGACGCGCGCACCGTGCTGGAACTCGGGCGGCGGATGCTGGGGGCGACCACGGCGCGGGGGGTGCTGGGTGAGGTCCGCGCGGTGCTCGCGCCGGGGCTGGGGGTCGCCTCGGTGGCCCTGCTCGCGGCCTCGCGGGCACCGGGGAAGGGATGGGCCGTGCAGGACGCCTGCGGGGAGGGGGGCGTGGCGTGGGCCAGCCTGCCCGTGCCTGACCGGGCGCGGCCCGCCTACCCGCTGGTGGGGGGCGGGCGGCCCGTGGCCCTGCTGCCGCTGCTCGGCTCGGGCCTGGGGCATTGGGGAACATTGGCCGTGGCCGCCCAGCCCGGCACCGACTGGGACGCCGGGGCCTACGCCCAACTGGAGGCCGTGGCCGCCCTCGTCAACCCGGCGCTGCGGCTGTGCCTGGAGACGGAGCTGCGCCAGCAGGCCCAGCGCGAGTTGCAGGCGCTGAACGCTGAGCTGGAGCGGCGCGTCCACGAGCGCACCGAGGCGCTGACCCGCGCGCACGCCGAGCAGGAGGTGCTGGGCGAGCTGTCGCGCCGCCTGGAACGCGCCCACCGCGTGCCGGAGGTGCTCGCGGCGAGCCTGCCCGTGCTGGCGCGGCTGGCGGGCACGAACGCCTGCTCGGCGTGGTTTCCTGGGGCGGCGGGCGGGGCGGCGCTCGCCTGCCACCGGGTGGACGGCCCGGTGACCCCGGCGGCCCCGGCGGAGGCCGGGGGGGGCGTGCGGCTGCGGTTCGACGTGAACGGGGACGAGCTGCTCCTGCACGCCCACGACGGGGCGGGGCAGGTACCGGGACCGGGGCGGGTCAGCCCGCTGCTGCACACCGCCGCGCAGTCGGTCGCGCTGACCTTCTCGCGGCTGCTGTACCTCGCGGCGCTGGAGTCCACGGCCCTGACGGACGAGACGACCGGGCTGGGGAACCGCCAGGCGTTTCTCGCCGACCTGACGGGCGAGGTGGCCTACAGTGCCCGGCACGGGGCGGGCTTCGGCCTGAGCGTGGTGGAGATCGCCAACATCCGCTTCCTGAACGCCACGGTCGGCTACGCGGGCGGCAACGACAGCATCGCGCGGCTCGCCGGCAGGCTGCGGGGCACCCGGCGCACCGAGGACCGGGTGTACCGCCTGGGCGGGGCGACCTTCGCGGTGCTGCTGCGCTTCCCGCCCCGCGAGCGTCCGGCGGCGGCGCTGGCGGGCTGGCGTGAGCGGCTGCGGGCGGCCCTGGAGGAGCTGAGCGGCCACGGACCGCCCCTGGAGCTGTGGACCTCGGAGGTGAGCTGCCCGGAGGACGGCCAGACCCCCTCGGACCTGCTGAGGCGGGCGCTCGACGGGCTGCGGCCCGGCCTGCCCGCCCCCACCCCCGACCGGAGACGACATGTCGACGCCCACGGGTAGCGCCACGGGGGGCGTCCCCGGCGTGGACGTGGGCGGGGAACGCGTGGACGCGGCGCTCGCCCCGACTCCACCCGTCCCGGAGACGGAGGGTGGGGCCGAGCGGGGCGTGGAACTCGCCGGGCACGCGGGGCGCTGCGCGGCGCTGGCCGCCGAGGGCCGGGACGCCGACCTCGTGGAGGCCGCCCGCGCCTATGCCGCCGCCGCCCGGCAGGCGGGCGAGGACGCCCGCGAGGCCGGGGCGCTGTCGCTGCTCGCGGGGGCCGCGCAACGCTGCGGCCAGTTCGGGGTGGCGGTGGAGGCCCAGCAGCGCGAGGTCGAGTTGCGCGCCCGCGCGGGCGACCGGGCCGGGCAGGCGGAGTGCCTGAACAACCTCGGGATGCTGTGGGCCACCCTGGGTGCCCACGCCGAGGCGCTGGCGGCGCTGTACCAGTGCCAGCAACTGTGCGAGCAGTACCTGGAGATTCCGGGCGAGCTGCGCGGCACCTGTGGGGTGAACATCGGGCATACCTTCCTCACGATGGGGCAGGCGGCGCAGGCCCGGACCTTCCTCGAACCCGGCCTGGAGACCGCCCGGCGCTGCGGGGACCTGGAGACCGAACTCGGGGCGCTGGGGATGCTCGGCCTCGTGCACAAGGACCTCGGCGACCACGACCGGGCCACGGAGACGCTGCTGCACGCCATCGCCCTCGCCGGGCGGCACAACCTCACCCGGCACCTCACCGACCTGCACGACAACCTCGGGCAGGTCCACCTGGAGCGCGGGGAGACGGGGCAATCGGAGACGATGTTCCGGCAGTCGCTGTTCTGGGCCGCCGAGGCCGGGGACGTGCAGGGCGAGCAGGGGGCGCTGCTCAGTCTGGGGCGGCTGGCCTTCCGGCAGGGCCGGGTGGAGGGGGAAGACGGTGCCCTGGCCCACCTGCGCCGGGCGCTGGACCTCGCCACGTCGCACAGCCTGAGCGCCGCGCGGCTGAGCATTCTGGAGGCGCTGTTCCTGGGGCTGGAGGGGCTGGGGCGCGAGGCCGAGGCCTACGGGTACCTGCGCGCCTTCCGCGACCTCGAACGCGGGCTGAGGAGCGAGGAGAGCGAGCGCCAGACGAGGCTGCTGACCGCCCGCTTCGAGGCGGAGCAGGCGCGGCGCGAGGCCGAGATGTACCGGCGGCTGGGCGACGTGTCCCAGCACGCCCGCCTCCAGGCCGAGGAGACCGTGCGCCTGCGGACCGCCGAGCTGGAAGCCGTGCAGATCGAGATCGTGACCCGGCTGGGCATGGCCGCCGAGTACCGCGACGACCGGACCGGGCAGCACACCCGCCGGGTCGGGGAACTCAGCGCCCACCTCGCGCAGGCCCTGGGCCTCCCCCCCGAGGAGGTGGACCTGATCCGCTGGGCGGCGCGGCTGCACGACATCGGCAAGATCGGCGTGGGCGACGACGTGCTGCTCAAGACGGGGAGATACACCCCCGAGGAGTTCGAGCGCATGAAGCTGCACACCGTCCTCGGGGCAAAGGTGCTGGAGGGCAGCACGTCGCGCCTGCTGCGGATGGCCGAGGAAATCGCCCGGACGCACCACGAACGCTGGGACGGCGGCGGCTACCCGCGCGGCCTGCGCGGCACCGACATCCCCATCAGCGGGCGCATCGTGGCCGTGGCGGACGTGTTCGACGCCCTCACGAGCGAGCGGCCCTACAAGGAGGCGTGGTCCACCGAGGACGCCCTCGCCGAGATCGGGCGTCAGGCCGGCGTCCAGTTCGACGCGGAGGTCGTGGACCGCCTGCTCACGCTCGTCACGGGCAACCCGGCGTCGCTGGCCCCCCTGCTCGCGCCGCGCACCCTGCCCCGCGACCCGGCCCCGGCGATGCATCAGGCCCCGTCCACCCTGGGCGCGTTCCAGCCCGGCCCGGAGCAATCCCCAGGGGACCTGGAGGAGGGTGTGGCCCTGCTCGAACAGGCCTGGGCGCTGCGCCAGAGCGACCCGCGCGCCGGGGCCGAGCTGGCCGCCCGTGGCTTGACCCTGACCCGCGCGGCGGCGGACGACCGGACGCTGGGCCTGGCCCACCGCACGGCGGGCTACTACCGCTTCCACGAGGGTGCCTACGAGGAGGCCCTGACCCACCTCTCGCAGGGGCTGGACCTCGGCATCCTCACCGACGACCAGACCCTGCAGGCCGACTGCGCGAACTTCATCGCCGCCGTCTACAGCAGCCTGCACGACTACGAAAAGGCCACCGACCACATCGCCGTGGTGCTCAGGATCGCGCGGGCGAACAGGGACCAGCTCCGTGAGGCCCACTGCCTGCACAACCTCGCCACCCTGAACTACCAGAACCGCGACCTGACGAAGGCCAGGCAACTCGTGGAGGAGAGCCTAGCACTGTATGAGGTGGTGGGAAACGTGGGCGCGCGAGCAACGGCACTCTATACGCAAGCGAATATTGCCTTTGATCTGAACGACATTCACCTTGTGTCTACATCATCAGAAGCTGCGGTCAAGTGTGCAGATCAGGTAGGAAATACAGGGGTTAAAAATATTGCGCAAGCCATGATGGGTAAGGCAGCGGCTCGTCTGGGCAACTTGGAAGTGGGTAAAACCTTACTCTTACAAGCCATTGAACATGCGCGGGAAATCAAACTTTCTATCTATGAGGCTTGGCACCATTACGAACTAGGTAATATTCACTATAAATCAAATGACCCTGCATCGGCGCGTCAGGCCTACGAATCAGCTCTGGCGCAGGCCCAAGAACTCTCCCTGCGTGACCTGCAACTGAAGACCTACCTGGGTCTCTCCGAACTGTGCGCGCTGGAAGGCCGTCATCAGGAGGCCTTTGACCTGTACCGCAAACACCACGATGTCGAGCGCGAAATCTTCGATGAGAAGGCAGCCCTCAAGGCCCGCGCCCTCACCACGCAACTGGACGTGGAGCGGGCGAAGTCCGAGGCGCAGATCTACCGCCTGCGGACCATCGAGCTGGCGAGCGCCAACGAGGCGCTGGAGCGGGTCAACACCGAGAAGAGCGGCCTCGTGAACATGCTGGAGGAGCAGTCCAGGCTGCTGGAGAAGCAACTGTCCGAAGACGGCCTGACCGGACTGTTCAACCGCCGTCACATCGAGGGCCTGCTGCAACAGGAGTTCCTGCGGAGCCGGATGGGGCACCAGCGGCTGTGTGTGGCGATGGCGGACGTGGACCACTTCAAGGGGATCAACGACCAGTTCTCGCACATGGTGGGCGATCAGGTGCTCCGCAAGGTCGCGCAACTGTTCCGGGAGGCGGTGCGGCCCACCGACAGCGTGGGGCGATTCGGGGGTGAGGAGTTTCTGTTCGTGTTCCCGAACAGCGACGCGCGCCAGGGCCAGGCGATCTGCGAGCGCGTCCGCGAGCTGGTCACGTCCTTCGACTGGTCGCAGATTCACCCCCGCCTTCAGGTCACGCTGTCCATCGGCGTC
This sequence comes from Deinococcus sp. YIM 134068, assembly GCF_036543075.1. Taxonomy (NCBI): domain Bacteria; kingdom Thermotogati; phylum Deinococcota; class Deinococci; order Deinococcales; family Deinococcaceae; genus Deinococcus; species Deinococcus lichenicola. The sequence continues at coordinate 165,827 of NZ_JAZHPF010000007.1, read as the reverse complement.
TGTGCCGATCCGCACGCCCTCAACCACGAGAAGCTGGTGAGCCTCGCCGACGAGGAGCTGTACCGCGCCAAGCATTCCGGGCGCAATCGGGTCTGTGCCCGTCCCGACTGACCCCACCGAATCGCCACGTCGGTTCCAACTTCACCCCGTCCGGGAGAGCGCCGAGAGGTTCTCTCCCGCGACGTTGGGTGTCCTGTGAACGTCGCAGAAAGCGGAAGGCAGAAGGCCGATCACGCGCGTGGCCCCGCCCTCTGCCTTTGATCTGCTGCCCTTGCCCCTCCACACTTGCTAGCGCCCACGTCCGTAGGCGGTCCACTGGGAGGATAGAACCGCGAGGTACGGGAGACGGTGCCGTGTCACATGGGACTCCATGACGTTGTTCACCTTCCCGTGAATGTGTCGGCGTGAACGTGTCGGAGATTTTCAGGAGCGAGCCGCCGGAGCAGCAGAGACAGGCCGCTTCCCAGGGCCACCACCCCTCTCGTCAGTCAATGTGAATGAAATGTGACTTCATATTTCGCGCGCGAAGAATCGTGTCAGAGAAAAACACCCACCCACACGCCCCCGTCGGGAGAGCCGCACGGCCTGACCTGTCATTGGGTGGTCACACCTCTGCATCAGAATCTATTTCATCAAGGCCTGTTTCTCATCCGGTTCAGGCATCTCACGCATCCACGGAGGCTCACCTATGAAGCTCAAAACCCGCCCTCTCTCCTACATGACGCTCGCTCTGGCGACCCTGGCGATCACGGCCTGCGGCAACACGCCCACGGCGCAGGTGCCCGGGGTGACGGTCAGCCAGGAGCGCCAGCTCGCCACCGTCAGCATCGGTGCCTCGGTGACACGCGACGCCCTCCTGGCCGCGCTGCCCGCCGCGCAGATTCTGAGCTTCGACACCGCCGCCGGGTACGCCATCCTCTCGGTGCCCGGCGAGAGCGGCAAGCTCCGGCCCGCCAGCCTGAACAGTCAGGCCCTCCGGGCACTGGACGCTTCGGTGACGACGGTGGAGGCCGACGTGGAACTCGCCGCACCGTCTGACCCCGTGGCGGAGGGACTGGGTGTTACTGCTTGGGCTGGTGGAGTTACTGCTTGGGCTGGCGGAGTTACGGCCTGGGCTGGCGGCGTCTCCGCCTGGGCCAGTGGATTTGGGTTCAACGCCACCGACCTGTACAACCTGCACGTCTTCAGAAACGTTATCAATCTGCCCACCGGGCAGCAGCTCGCCCCCGAGCTGGGCGCGGGCGTGAAGGTCGCCGTCATCGACACGGGTGTGGACCTGGCGCACCCCCTGCTGCGTGAGCAGATCAACACCGCCGCCGACTGGGACTTTGTGGGCGGGGACGCGACGCCGCAGGAAGAGCTGCCCGCCGCCGGACTCGGGAAGTACGGCCACGGCACGGCGGTGGCGGGCGTCATCGCGCAGGTGGCCCCCAGGGCCGAGATTCTGGCCTACCGCGTGCTGGCTCCCGACGGCAGTAGCCCGGTGTCGCGCGTGGTGCTGGCGGTGGACAAGGCCGTCAGCAGCGGCGCGAAGATCATCAACCTGTCGCTGGGCAGCATGGAGGACTCCACCGCGCTGAACACGGTCGTCGCCGGGGCGCTCGCCAAAGGTATTCTGGTCGTCAACTCCAGCGGTAACGACGGCATCGAGAACATGGTCTACCCCGCCCGGAAGCTGGGCACCGGCTCCTTCACGGCGAACAGCGGCCTGATCGCCGTGGGCAGCGTGGCTCTCGGTTACATGAAGTCCAGCTTCACGAGCTACGGCACGGGCATGAGCCTGACGGCCCACGGCGAGAACGTCGTCACCAGCTACCCCGGCAGCCGGTTGATCAAGGCGACGGGCACCTCCTTCGCCGCCCCGGCGGTCTCGGGGGCGCTGGCGCTCGCCGTCTCCGCCGGAACCACGAACGTCTCCACGCTCGTCGCGGACCTGCGCGCCACCACCACGCCGAACGCGGACCCCATCTTCCGCTCCAAGCTCGGCACCGGATCGCTCAACATCGGTGCCTTCATGGACCGCTACCGCTAAGGGACTCTCATGCTGACCTCCCTCCCCTCCCCTTCCCCCCGCCCGGTCCTTCCCCCCGTTCCCGGACCCACGCCGCTCCAGGCCGCGAGCCGTGGCATCTGGAAGGACACCCGCACCAAACCGCTGGCCGCCTGAACCCGGCCACCCAGCCGCCTCACCGAACCCGGTGGGGCGGTTTTCGTTGAGCTTTCCGAATGGGCGAGTCCACTCTCAGAGGGACGTATCTCTTCCGTCAACTCCACCCACGCCGCTTCCTTTGCCTGGGTTGCTTCGCCCGAACTCGTCGAGGGTTCAGCCCGAGCAGGAAGTTTGGCGTCCCTCCCGGCAGGACGGTGGGGATGACGCCTTTTGACATGGACCGAGCTGTTCCCTCTCGGGGTGGGGGACGGCAGCGCGGGGGTGACTCCAGCGACCGGTTTCGTCGCGGGGCTGCCGCACAGTGCGCGGCGTCACCCCGGTACATGCGCTCCCAGAGGCATCGGCGGTGATCTTCGGCCCCACGGCAGGCCCGCCTTCCGGCGCGTGCGTGCCCCCGCCCCGACCTCACCCCCGGCGCACCCAACGGCTCAGGAACCCACGGCGGCTCCTGGGGAGAGGTCCCTTGTCCGCCCACAGGAGGCCCGCCCATGCGCCACCCGCTCGCCCTGCTCACCGCCCTGCTCGTCCTCGCGCCGCTGTCCGCGCCCGCCCACGCGTCCCCCGCCCCCCGGCTGGAGACGACCTCACCGACCACGCCGCCCGTGCAAACCCAGGGCGACGACCAGAAGGGGGGGCACGGGATGGGGTGAGGGAGGGGTCAGCTTTGAGCGGTCAGCCGTCAGCTCTCAGCCGTGAGCCTCTTGGCCGTGAGCCTTGAAGACAGGGGGGAGGTTAGACACCCAAATCTTCAGGTCTGGCCCATAGCCCTTCTCTTCCCCCGCCCGTGCCCCGTGCCGGGTGGGGAGCGTCCTCGTTCCCACGTGACCGTACACTTCGGGGGTGTCGCCCGCCTCTGCCCGACCACGCCCCGCCGTCCTCGTGACCGCCGGGGAGTGGGACGCCTCCTTCGCGGCGTTGCGGGCGGCGGGCCGGATGGACGAGGCGCTGCGGACGCTGGGGCGGGCCACCGGGGAGGCGCAGGACGCGGGGCGCTTCGGTGCCCTGCTGGACCTCTTCCTGACGCTGCCGCCGGACGTGCGGGATGGGCCGGAGGGGGTGCGGCTGCACCTGCGGTTGCTGGGGAACGCGCGTGGTGCCCCGGAGGTGGAGGCGCTCGTGCGGGCGGCGCTGGAGGGCGAGCTGGACGCGCCCTTCCTGCACGTCTCGCACGCCTGGGCGCGGGCGCAGGAGGGGGACTTCGCGGGGGCGCTGACCGCCGCCGACCGGGCGCTGGCGGGCGAGGCCGACCTCACCGGGCACGAGGCGGGGCTGGCGTGGCGCACGCGGGGCCGCGCCCAGGCGCACCTGGGTCGGGAGGGCTGGCGGGCGGCCTTCGCGCGGGCGGGGAGATTCGTGGAGGGCCGCGCCCTCGGCCTGCTGCGGCTGGAGGAGGGGGCGCTCCTCGGTCGGCAGGGCGATCAGGGGGGTGCCCTGGGGGCCTACGCCGAGGCCCTGCCCCTCTTTCGCCACGACCCGCACCACCGGGGCTGGACCCTGCACAACATGGGGCTGGCCTGCCTGGCGGCGGGGGCCTTCGCGGACGCGGAGGACTACTTCACCCGGCTGGCGGCCATCCGGCACGGGGCCGACGCGACGCGGGCGCGGGCGTGGTGCGGGCAGGCGGCGGCCCGGCGGGCGCTCGGCGAGTGGTCCCGCGCCGAGGCCCTCTACCGCCGCGCGGCGGACGAGGCCGAACGTCGCGCGGACTCCGACGACCTGCGGCAGGCCCGGCGTGGGCTGGGCCACACCCTGCGGCTCGCGGGCCGTCCCCACGCCGCCCTCGAACCGCTCGTGGGGGCCGCCCGCACCACGCCCGGCGACCGGGAGACGGGCACCTCCTGGGTGTACGCCGACCTCGCCGCCACCTATGCCGCGCTGGGGCAGGCGGAACAGGCCCGCGCCGCCCTCGCCCGCACCGGCCCGCTGGACGGCGAGGACGCGGACCGCGCCCGCCTCGTGCGCGCCGAACTCGCCCGGCAGGGGGGCGACCGGGGGACCGCGCTCGCGGGGCTGGAGGGCCTCGACCCCGGCACCCTCTGGGCGCGCGAGGAGGCCCACGCCTTCCCGGCGCTGTTCGGGCTGCTCTCGGGGGCCGGGCGGCCCGTTCCCGCCCCGCTTCCTCGTCCCACGGGCACGGTCGTCACGGTGCGGGCGGTCGGTCAGCCGAGGGTGGAGGTGAACGGGCGGCGTGTGGACCCCGGCACCCTCGCACTGGTCGTGCTGTGCGCGCTGCTCGATGCGGACGGCGAACTCCTCACCGACCTGCTCGCGGAGGCGCTGGAGGACCACACCCCGCGCCCGCCCCGGCTGGCCCGGCAACGGGTCTCCGCCGCCGTCCGCTCGCTCCGGGACGCCCTCGGCTGGCCGGGCAGCGTGGAGAACGCGCCCGGCGGCTACCGCCTCGATCCCGGCACCGAGTGGCGCTACGACGTGCGCGGGGCGCTGCGGGCGGGGTGGCCCGTGGAGGCCTTCCTCTCCGGCCTCCCCCTTCCCTGGGTGACGGCCCGTGAGCAGGAGTTGAGGCAACGGGACGCAAATCCCCTGAGTGATGACCTGGGGTCGTGGGAGGAGTGACCTGAGCGCGACAGCCGTATCCCACCCTGCGCGCGGAGGACCCCCGTGGGCGAACCGCAGCAGACCCCCCCCGACCTTTCCCCGACCCCCCCACCCCGGCGTCCCCGGCCCCGGCAGTCCGTGGTGTGGGACCGTGCCAAACGCCTCACCGAGCTGGAGGCCAAACTCCGCCTGGCACCGCACACCACGGCCCAGCTCGCCGGGGCCTTCGGTGTCACCCGGCGCAGCATTCAACGCGACCTGGACGCCCTGCGGGAGATGAACCGCGACGTGATCCGCGACGGGCGGGGCGCGTACCACATCCCCACGCGGGGCCGGGCGCTGAGGCCGGTCGAGGCGCTCGCCATCTACTCCGCCGTGCGGCTGCTGCACCACCACGCGCCGGGCACGAGCGGACACTACCTCAGTGCCCTGGAGACGATCTCACAGGGCCTGCCCCAGCACCTGCGCCACCTGCTGCACGCCTCGCTGCTCGACACCGGGGCCGCCCACGCCTCCGACCGGGCGCTCGACCTCATCGCCGCCGCGTGGATGAACCGCGAAGCCCTGCGTTTCGACTACCGCCGCCCCAACGGTGAGGTCGAGCGCGGCAACGAGCTGCACGTCTACTTCGTGGAGATCAGCCGCGACAACCTCGCCCCCTACGCTATCGGGCTGGAGACCCGGCACCGGGGGGCCGTCCGCACCTTCAAGGTCAGCCGCATGGACCACCTCGCCCGATTGCCAGGGGGCTACGAGATTCCCGACAGCTTCAACCCCCGCGACTATCTCACCGACGCCTGGGGCGTGATCGGCGGCGGGCAGCCCATCACGGTGCGCGTGCGCTTCGCCCCGGAGGCGGCCTACCGCGTCCGCGAGGGCGGCTACCCCAACACCACCCTCCTCCCCCGCGAGGATGGCAGCGTCGAACTCGACATCCGCGCGTGCCCCGACCGGAGCGGCCTCCCGCGTGAGCTGATCCCCTTCCTGCTGGGCTGGGGACCCCGCGTGGAGGTCCTCTCGCCCCCCCACGTCCGCGCCCACTGGCTCGGCGAGCTGCGCGCCGCCCTCGCCCGCCACGACCCCGACTTCCGCGTGGGTGGGAGCGGCGACGGTCACAGCTCGTCCTGATCGACCTGGGCAAGCCTGCCGGGAAGAGGGGTCGGGGAGGGAGAGGCGACGGGTCACGGGATGTCCCCAGGGAGACGACCCGGAAGCCCTCACAGGCGGCAGAACGACCGCATGCCTCTCCCGATCCCGACTTCCGGCCTGAAGTCAGGGATGAACCGTCGCCCGTTCTCGGTGCGGAAGGGGGCAGGGAGACTTGGCTCTTCTCAGGCGTAGGGCCGCTCCTTTGCTGCATGCGGCGGAGCCATTCTCCGGTCCTCCGCACCCCTTCCAAATGAAGATTTTCTCATGTAAGAACTCCACTCCCCCGGCATCAAGAGGGAAGATGAGGCCCCCTCTCAGCATCATTTGATCCAAAAACACAGTCTGGCTCGGGGAGTTCAGGGCTGGGAACGTGGTGTGAAAATTTGTGCATCCCCTTCGTGAGAAATTTCAGAGTATTTAGGCGTTCTTCATGTAAACATAACGCATGCTCAATGTTCAGCCCCTGCTGCCCGCCCACCGAACGCTGAGCGGTCGTGTCGTCGCCTCCGTGCTCGGAACGGTGACTGCCCTGTATCTGATCTGCCCGGTGGCGCGCACGGGGCTGGAGATGTCGGCACCCGTTCTGCTGGCGATGCTGCCCGCCGCGCTCGCGGGGCTGCTCTACCGGCTGGGCCTCGACGGGCTGGAGGAGGGGCACGGGCACCTCTCGCGGCAGGGGGTGTGGGCCATGCTCGGCGGGGCACTCGGGGCGCTGGTGGCGGCGGCGGCCCTCGCCGGGCACGGCTGGCACCTCGTGGAGACGGCGCAGCCCGTCGGAAGCACGGCGGAGGGCGTGCTGGCGCTGCTGCTGCCGCTGGCCGCCCTCGGGGCCGCCGTGCTCGTGGGCCGGGCGGGCTACCTCGACGGAATTGACCCGACCGGGCGCGCCTCCGCCCGTTCCGGCGTCCGGGGCCAACAGCCCAATCTCTCGCGCCGCATACGCTAGGGCGCTGACCCTCTCCCCAGGGGGCCAACCCTATCCGGGGGAGCCGGGGAAGGAGTGTTCATCCCCTTCGCTGGGTGGGGTTTACCGACGCTGCCCCCGCCGCCCTCAGCCTAGGGCGTCGAGGTGACTCTGGGTGACGCTGCCGTGAATCAACAGCGGCCCCGCCCGCCGCAGGGTGTTCAGCGTCGCGGGGATCGCGGGCGCGGTGGGTTCGGCGGCGAGCACGGCACTGAGGACATTGGTATCGATGCAGTGGGTCCCCCGTCGCCTTCGCCGTCGCGCATCTGCCGCCGGGAGGTCCTGGCGTCCTGGGGCAGCGGGGGCAGGACGCCGATGAGAGCGTCGAAGGGGGGTGTCCTCCTCGGGTGGGACCAGGGGAAGGATGTTGCCCTCGATCTCGGACACCAGGCTGTCCCCCCTGTTTGAGTCCCCACCGCCCGCGCAGCTCGCGCGGCACTGTGACCTCTCCCTTGCTTGTCAGCTTGGCAAGCACTCGCTTGGCGATCTCCTTACAGGGGAATGGAGTTGTAAGGACACCCAAAATTCACAACCTGCGGGAAACGATGACGGCTCTTCCTGTGGTGCAGGGAGCTGAACAGAGGAGGAGGAAGAGCAGTGGACCGAGCAGGGAATGACCTCGCTGGTGGAGGTTGTGCGTGGCCTGAAAGAAAGCGATGTAGGGGGGCAGAAAGCGTTGAGAGATGCCACGGTGGGGGCGGGGCCAAGCGGAGTACCGCGATGAGAAACGACCGAACAGATCAACGTTGTGGATAGAGCGGCAGGGGTGGACGGCCCCCCACGGGAGGGACGGCGAGTGCTCACCTGAGTGGCCCGTGTCCCAAACTATTGGCCTGGAGGTGTCGTCAACAGTTCCTCCATCCATACGCGTTCTCCCAGGGGAACCCGCAACTCGTCGTATACCTGGGTGAGCAGTCCGTCGAGTGCGGTGCGGGAGAATAGGGTGAACCCACATAACTTCTCATGATCCGCCGCGCTACGAACGACACACAGTTGTCGCATGGCCTTTAACTCTGTGTTATTCCAGTGAGAACTCACGTGCGTGTTGACTTTCGTCTCCTGCTCCGTCTCGTCGCGCATACGTTCAATCTGACCACGAGGCTTTCCCGGATCGTAGTGGGTATCGATCCTCAGGGCGCGGCCCCCACTCAGGACCACAACGTCGCACTTGCCCTTCCAATCCACCCGGGCGTCATAGAGAACGAGTCCACGTTGCAACTTGTCCTCGACGGCCTGGGCGAGAACCGCGTAGACGTATATCTCCGTCATTCCCGTCTCATACAGGCTGCTCAGCCGACGGAGAAGACCGGGGGTGGGCCAGCCCTCGTCCGTCATCAACCTGGCGTACAGGTCGGGCTTCTTCCTTCTGAACGCTTCGTGGTGTTGAAAATTCTTCGCATAACACCGCACGAACAAATCCAGGCCGGGCAAGGAGTATCCCGCCACATGCCGCATGAGGACCACACTCGTGAAGACGGCCCGCCAGGCGGGAATGCTCGCTCGCTGGACCATCTGATCGTACCGACCCAGCGGCACGAAGGTGGGGAGCCTTTGCAACTCCTGCCGAAATCGAAAGACGTTCATGTCGACGGACATGCCCCTCATTCTGTCGCAAGAGGTGGCTGTTTTTGGCGCGGGTGCCGGGGTCAGGCGCGGTCTCCAAAGCCTGAACGGCCCGCCCGCGAGAAACGCCCGCACCCGCTCCACCCAACAGGCGTCCACCTCATCCAGGCTCGAGGTCACGCCGCTGGCGGCTGGCGGCGAGGGGATTGGGAAAGGTGACGTGGGCGCGCATGTTCCGAACGCTCCCCCGACGGGTACGTCCACCCTGGGCGGCAAACACGCGGGTGACGCCATGACGGGCCGGAACTCCTTGGACAGGTTCTTTCCCCACCCCGCTCCCCTGCCGTCGTCAGGCTCTCCGGTTGAGGCGGCAGGCCGCGCGATTTCGCCATGTCGGGAATGGACAGGGCACGCAGGGTGGCCCTTTGCCCTTGAGAGCGCTGTCCTGTGCGACCTCAGTCAGCGCCGAGCGCCAGGTGAGCCAGGTGATCGGGTGCGTCATGCTGCGGGGCATGGTGAGGCGCGTCATCTCCAGGCTGAGCCGCATGTGCCGCAGCCAACAGCGGACCGAGGAGTTGATCCCGCAGGTAGGTCACGACTGGAGCGGCCACCCCGTCCCCGGCCAACCTGTAGGCATCGTTGTAACGCGGCGGCAACTGATAGCTGTCGGGCAATCCCATCAGCCGCGCCGCCTCGCGCGGTGACAGGAGCCGGGAGCGCACCCGCTCGCCCTCCACCAGGAGGATCGTCTGGCGGCTCGACCCGCCGGTCGGCGTCCGCAGACAGCCGGCGATACCGTCGAAGCGCACCTCGGCCCGCTGCACCCCCTGCCGGGTGCGCCGGTAGATCGTCCCGACCTGCCGAATTCCGAGGTGCGCCGCCGCCTCCACCCTGGCGCGGTTCACGGGCGTCATCATCCCCAGCAGGGCGTGCGTCTCCTCGGGGGTATGCCAGGCCACGCCCTGCGGCTCGTCCTCCACGAGGTCCGCGAGACTCCGGGGACGTGGGGCGGGCGGCGTGAGGTCCCACCACACCAGGTTCGGGCGGTCCTCCTCGGGCAGCGCCCTCATGGCCTTCACCAGGGCCGGGGGGTGAACTCGCGGGTCGGGGGACGGGCGGTGCAGCCGGGGAGGCAGCGGCACGTTCGCCCGGACGGCCAGGATGAACAGCCGTGCGCGGGACTGTGGCACGAAGGCCGCAGCGTCGAGCACGAGCGGCCCGACCCTGTACCCGAGATCGATCAACGCCCTGAGGATGGCGCGCAAATCCTCGCCCCTGTGGGAGGTGATGGCACCGCAGACGTTCTCCACGGTGATCAGGGTGGGGGCACGCGCCTCCTCCACCAGCCCACGAATCAGGGTGTGGAAGGACCAGTAGGTGCCCGAGCGTGACCCGCGCAGCCCGTGGCCGGACCCGGCGAGGGAGAGGTCCTGGCAGGGGAAGGACGCCCAGGCCAGGTCGGCGTGGCCGGGCAGGTCGGCGGTGGTCAGCGTGGCAACGTCCGCGACCCGCAGGTGTTCCTCGCCCCAGTTGGCACGGTACACGTCAGCCTTCCTGGGGTCGAAGTCGTTGGCGAACACGCACGTCCAGTCCGCGCCCAGCCCCGCGCGGGCCATGCCTCCCCCGGCGAAGAACTCGTAGAACTCAGCCACGCTGCTTCCCCTGTGGTGGTGCCCCGCCTCCCCGACTGTCACGCTCGATCCTCTCCTGAACAGCCCCGGCGATCCAGGTATTCCGGGTTATGGTTCCGGGACGTGACTTCCGCAGCCGGCAGGTCGCCCCGCAGGTCTCCCTCGGGAGCCGGAGGTTGCCCCGGTGAGGCTCCACGAGGGCCGTCGTTCTCTCGGCCCGCTCCTTCCTGGGCCTGGCCTGCCTGGGCATAGCCCGATCCTCGCGCCTGTGGGGAGCCAAGATCAAGCCCGGTGGGGTCGAACGAGGAGAAGCGGGGGGGGCAACAACGCCCGTCTTCCTCGCATCGGGATGTGCCACGGCCCGCCCAGGCCGTAAGTCGCGTGCCCCGCCCTATGGTCCGGTCCTCCGTGCGGACGAGCACGACCCACGTTCTCTCCTCATCCTCCCGGAGACGGTTCGACCGGCACGACAGGCCTGGGCTTTCGTGCCTCGGGGCCACCACCCAGACCTCATGCCTGCCTCGTGGGACGCCGCCCCTCACAGCGGCGCGAACGGCGAACTCTGCGGTGCCCCGAAGAGCCGCTGGTGGTACTGGGTCGCCTGCGCGTCCGTCATCCCGGCGATGAAGTCGCAGACGATCCGCGCCCGCGCCCGCTCGGAGGGGCTGGCGGCGAGGTCGGCCCTCACCTCGCGGGGCAGCACCGCCGCGCGCACGTCGTCGAGGTCGCCCACCGCCGTCTCCAGCAGCAGGCCGAACAGGTCGGTGACGGTGCCGATGGCCTGCCGCGCGTAGACCCCGGTGCGCTGGTCGCGCAACACGAGTTCCTGGGTGATCGCCTTGAGGACCGCACACTCCAGCCGCACCTCGGGCGGAACGACGAGGGTGAAGTCGAAGGCGCTGCGGGGCGGGGCGGGCGTCTCCCCGTCCCCCGATTTCTCCCCGCAGCACCCGATCTGGGTCGCGGTGACGAAGCGGTTGACGTAGGACGCCTCCACCTCCCGCACGCGCGCCGTGGCGGGGGCGATGCTCACGCCGTCGTCGAGCCGGGCGTGCAGGACACGCAGGACCGACCCCACGAAGCTCTCGTCCACCTCCGGGTGGGCACGCTGGGCGCGGTCCGTGACCCGCGCGACCGCCTCGCCCGTCACGAGCGCGTGGGGAGAGAGCAGGCCGCTGCGGATGCCGTCCTCCAGATCGTGCAGGCTGTAGGCGATGTCGTCGGCCCAGTCCATGATCTGACAGATGACGCTGCGGGGCAGCGGGTCGCTCCCCTCCCCCACCCCGTCCGGCACGCCCGCGTACAGCCAGCCCGCGTCGTGGCCCGCGTCGTCCTCGTACATGGCGGGCACGCCGCCGCGTCCGCCGGGATACTTCAGGATGCCGAGCAGGGTCGCCCGCGTGACGTTCACGCCGGGATGCCGGGTGGTGAGCGGCTCCAGGCGTGTGAGGATGCGGTAGGTCTGCGCGTTGCCCTCGAAGCCGCCGTAGGGCCGCATGCAGGCGTGCAGGGCGTCCTCGCCGTTGTGCCCGAAGGGCGGGTGCCCGAGGTCGTGCGCGAGGGCCGCCGCCTCCGCGAGGCTGCCGGGCAACCCGTGGTTCGTGGCGATGGCGCGGGCGATCTGCGCGACCTCCATCGCGTGCGTGACCCGCGTGCGGAGAAAGCCCGACCACCCCGCCGCGAAAATCTGGCTCTTGCCCTGAAGGCGGCGAAAGGCGCTGGAGTGGATGATGCGCGCCCGGTCACGCTCGTAGGGGTCGCGGCGGTCCCCCTCCGCACCCGTGGCCTCGCTGAGGTAGCGGCGCTCCGTGTCGTGCGTGTTGAACCAGTCGTAGGCGGCGGCCACGTGGCGAGGATACCGCCGGGGAGAAACAGGGAGGAGCCGTTCTCCACGTCAGGGCGGGAACGCCCCTTCCAACGCGTGGTGTGGATTGCGAACCGGGCGAGAGGAACGTTTTTCCCGTCTTCCGGCAGGGCGAGCGACGCGCGTCCCCCCCTGCCCCGGCCCTCTCCTGCCCAAGCCCCACAAGCCGCCCCGCCACTCTCCACGTCACCTGTAGGGGAAGGAGGAGAAACAGGGCGTCCGGCACGCCCGCCCTCCGCCTGAGATCGGGGGCTTCTTGGTGAGACCACGGCGACGGACCCACGCGCGGCTCACACCGTCCTCATGTTCCCCTCCTTAAATAGGAAGGCATCTCCGCAATAGAAGTTGGACGTTCCCCCGTCTTTCTTACTCTCCTTTTGAAAGCGCTTTCAGAGCAGGCCCGTCCTGAGAGGAGTGAGGAGGCGCGGAGAAGTCGCCCCACGGGGAACGTCGGCACCCCTCGTCGCCCACCGCCAATCCCCAGGGAGGACGTTCATGAAGCAGGAGTCCACGCACCGCCCAAGCCCCGCGCCCGCCGGACCCCGTGCCGGTCGCCCCCTTCTCCTGCTCGCCGGGCTGACGGCCCTGCTGAGTGCGTGCGGACAGACACCCTCCGCCGCGAGCGACGGCCTGACGGCGGACAATCCGCTGGGGGCAGAGACGACCCTCTCGGCCCTGCACCACCGGGGGCGGGGAACGAACATCGTCGTCTTCGACCCGGCCATGCCCGTGAACGAGATTCAGGCGGTCCTCGACGCGACGTACGCGCGGCAGGTGAATAACGAGATGGGCAGCGAGCGCTACGCCTTCCTCTTCAAACCGGGCACCTACGGCACGGACGCGCAGCCGCTCCAGATCAAGGTGGGGTACTACACCGAGATCACCGGGCTGGGGGCGTCGCCCACCGACGTTGTGATCAACGGCAAGGTGGAGGCGTACAACCGCTGCCTGGGGGACGACGGCACGAGCAACTGCATCGCGCTCGTCAACTTCTGGCGCACGGTCTCGAACCTGACGGTGGATGTCAACGGCGCGGGGCAGGACGGCTGCCGGGCATCGGCGAACTTCTGGGCGGTATCGCAGGCCGTGTCGCTGCGCCGGGTTCAGGTCGAGGGCGGCAACCTGTCGCTGATGGACTACTGCACGGCGGGGCCGCAGTACGCGAGCGGCGGCTTCATCGCCGACAGCCGGGCCGGGGTCGTCATCAACGGCTCGCAGCAGCAGTGGCTGACGCGCAACAGCACGGTCGGCGAGTGGTCGAACGGCGTGTGGAATCAGGTGTTCGCTGGCGTGGAGGGGGCACCGAGCGAGGCGACCTTCCCCAATCCGCCCTACACGACGCTGGACACCACGCCCCTGAGCCGCGAGAAGCCGTACCTGTTCGTGGACGGGCGCGGCGAGTATCAGGTGCGCGTACCCGCCGCGCGGACGAACACGCGCGGCCCCTCGTGGAACGGCGCGGGCACCGTCACGCCGGGCCGCACCCTGCCGCTGAGCCGCTTTTTCGTCGCGCGGCCCTCGGATTCGGTCCAGACCATCAACAACCAGCTAGCCCGTGGAATGCACCTGCTCCTCACGCCGGGCGTGTACGACGTCGCGCAGAGCATCGTGATCCGGCGGCCCGAGACGGTCGTGCTGGGCCTGGGCCACGCCACGCTCACCGCCGTGCGGGGCGCGACGCCGCTGCGGGTCGCCGACGTGCCGGGCGTCGTCATCGCGGGGGTCACGGTGGACGCGGGCACCGTGGAGTCGCCCGTGCTGCTGCAAGTGGGCACGAAGAACGGGAACAACGCGCGCTGGAAGAACGACCCCTCCAACCCCACCACCCTGAGCGACGTGTACTTCCGCGTCGGCGGGCCGCACATCGGCAAGACGGACGTGGCGTTGGAGGTCAACAGCGACCACGTGCTCATCGACCACACCTGGGTCTGGCGGGCCGACCACGGCACCGAGGGCTTCACGGGGGGCGTGAACGGCGACACCGAGCGGTGGAGGACCAACATCGGACGCAACGGGGCCGTCATCAACGGCGACAACGTGACCGCCACCGGCCTGTTCGTCGAACACTTCCAGGAATACAACACGATCTGGAACGGCGAGAACGGCACCACGGTCCTGTACCAGAACGAGCTGCCCTACGACCCGCCCACCCAGGCGGACTGGTCGCACGACGGCGTGAACGGCTGGGCGGGGTACAAGGTCTCCCCCGGCGTGAAGACCCATACCCTGTACGGCGGCGGCGTGTACGTCTTCAACCAGAACAATCCCTCCATCCGCACCGAGAACGGCTTCGAGGTCCCGCAGACGCCCGGCGTGCGGCTGCACCACATCATGACCGTGAACCTCAGCGCGGGCGTGATCGACCACGTGGTGAACGGCGTGGGCGAGGCGGCGGACATGACGAAGGTCGGTGTGCCGGTCTACGTCACCGACTACCCGGCTCCGTAGGAGGAGAGGAGTGGGGCAGGGGGAGGGCATCGCCGCCCTCTCCCCTTCTCTTGTGGCTGGCCGCCGCGCCACCACTTGACCTGCCCTGACCACCGGAGGACGACGAAGGGGACCGGACGTTCAGCCCGGCCCCCTTCCCCCCCTTTGCCATGCTCAGCGCACGGCGGCCTCCCCCGGCACGAGGTCGCGGGTCTGCGCCCTCTGGGCGACGCGGCCCGAGGTGCCCACGGTGCCCGGCCTCGCGTTGAGGACGAAGCCCAGCACCCGCGCCCCCGCCGTGCGCGCGGCACCGAGGGCCGCCTCGACCTCGCGGCTCCCGGTCGCGCCGGGCACCACGACGAGGACCAGTCCCCCGGCGCGGGCGGCCAGCGTCACCGCGTCGGGCGAGGTCAGCAGCGGCGGCGTGTCGAGGAGGATGGTGTCGTAGGCCCCGGCCCGCTCCCCCAGCCACGCGGCCAGCCGGGCGTGGTCGAGGCCGCCGTCCGCGCCCCGCAGGCTGGCGGCGGGCAGCAGGTCCACGCCCCCGGCGACGGTGACGGCCACCGGGGAGATGGGCGCGGAGGGCCGGGCCTCGCCGCTCGCCGGGGAGATGGACCACAGCCCCGCCTGACCCGTGCCCCGCGTGTCGGCGTCCACCACGAGCACCCGCTCCCCGCCCGCCGCGAGGCTCGACGCGAGGGCCGCCGTCACGAGGCTGCGGCCCTCGCCGCCGCCCGGACTGGCGACGACCACGCGGCGCGGCCCCCCCGTGCCCGGTGCCGCCCCCGCCCCTGGGAGGCTGCCCAACTGGGAGGTCAGGTTCACCCGCAGGAAGCCCACCGGGTCGCGCCACGGCCCGGCGGCGGCGGTCTGCGGAGTCCGCGCCGCGCCGCGCAGGGTGGGAAGGCGGCCCAGCAGCGGCACTCCCCAGCCGCGCAGGTCGCCCGCGTCGTAGATGCGGCGGCGGGTGCGGTCGAGCAGCAGCGCGGCCCCCGCCAGCAGGAGCAGGGCCACGGCGGCGGCGATCAGCGCCGAGCGCAGGGGGCGCGGCGAAATCTGCCGCACGCTGCCCGCCCCCGCCGCGCCGTCCACGGCCACCCGGTCGAGGGTGCCGACCGTGGACTGCCCCAGCGCCGTGACCTGCGCGAGGTTGCGGAGCACCTGGGCGCGGGCGGCCTCCAGCGTCTGCCGCTCCAGCCGGGCGCGGCGGGTGGCCGGGGCCGGGAGGGTGCCCAGCCGCTCGTCGAGCGCGGTGAACTGCCGCTCCAGCGGGTCGCGCAGCGCGGAGAGGCGACGCCGCGCCCGCTCGGCGTCCCAGCCCAGCAGCGCCGAGGCCCCCGCGTCGGCGAGGGCCGAGGCCCCCTGCGGGGTGGCGGCGCGGCCCCGGACCTCGTACACGCCGTCCTGCGGGGAGTTGCCCCGCGCCGTCACGCTCAGGGCCGAGGACGAGGAGGTGCCCGCGAGCTGCCTGTCCACCTCCCGCGTGAGGCTCTGGACGGTGGCGGGGGGCAGCCCACTGGTCCCCACGGCGGCGAGGACGCCCCCCAGGACCTCACGGCTTTGCAGCGCGTCCTCCAGGGCACCGCGTGGCAGGGGCGGCGCGGCGAAGACGCTCTCACGCAGCGCGGTGCCCCCGCCGCCGTCGCCCGGCACGGTGATCAGGCTGGTGCGGGCCTCGTACACGGGTGCCTGCCGCGAGGCGAGGAGGAACGCCGCCCCCCCCGCGAGCACAGTGCCCCCCGCGATGACGAGCGCCCCCCGGCGCAGGGTGGCGAGGAAACGCCGGAAGTCGGCGTCCTCCGCCGGGCCGGGGTCGGTGGGAAGGGGGATGGGGGACATCAGGCTCCTCTCTGAACTGGGGGAAGGGCGGGGCGTTGGGGGAAGGGAAGGGCAGTGGGGAAGGGTCGCCACGTTCCAACGGCGCGTGTCTGGCCGGGCCGGGCGTTTCCCTCTTCCCCGTGGGGGTGGGGGTCGGGCGGACGCTCAGCAGCCGAGTTCGAGGACGCTGGCGTCGGAGAGGGTGAAGCGGTGGACGCGGGGAATCGACCCGTGCCCGATGACGCGGGCACCCACGCCGATCAGGCAGCCCTGGAGGCGGGCGTTCACGTCGCGGACCTCGGCGTTCTCGTCGATGACGCTGCACTCGATCTCGGTGTTGCGGATGACGCTGCCGCGCCCCACGCTCGTGAAGGGGCCGAGGTAGGCGTTTTCCACCCGTGCCCCCGCCGCGATGAGGACGGGTCCCATGATCGTGCTGCCCCGGACCTCGGCCCCCAGTTCCACGACCACCCGGCCCGTCAGGGTCGAGCCGGTCACGTCGCCCAGCACGCAGGTCCGCAGCGGCTCCAGCAGCAGGCGGTTGGCGTCGATGAGGTCCTGCGGGCGGCCCGTGTCCTTCCACCAGCCCGTCACGCGCTCGCCGTACACGCCCCCCCGCCCCTCGATCAGTCCGGCGATGGCGTCGGTGATCTCGTACTCGCCGCGCGGGCTGGGGGCCAGCGTCTCCAGAACGTCAAAGATGGCGGGCGAGAAGCAGTACATCCCGGCCACGGCAAGGTTCGAGGGCGGCACGCGGGGCTTTTCGACCAGCCGCGTGATGCGCCCCCCGTCGCCCAGCACGGCGACCCCGAAGGCGCTGGGGTCCTCGACCTCCACGAGCGCGACCACGGCCTCGGCCCGGCGCGCGTGGAAGGCCTCGATAAAGCTCCCGACCCCGTGCTCGAAGAGGTTGTCGCCGAGGTAGACGCAGAAATCGTCCTGACCCACCCAACTCCGCGCCATCTTGACCGCGTGGCCCAGCCCCAGCATCTCGTCCTGATGGATGAAGGTGATGTTCACGCCCTCCACGCCCTGCACGACACTCTCGATGGCGCGGTGAGTGAGGCCCGAGACCACGATGCCCACGTCCACGATGCCCGCGTCGCTCAGGGTCCGCAGGGCGTGGCAGATGATGGGCTGGCCCGCCACCCGCAGCACGGGCTTGGGCCGCGCGAAGGTCAGGGGCCGCAGGCGGGTGCCCAGTCCGGCGGCGGGAATGATCGCCTTCACGCGCGTTCCCAGGGGGTGCGCGGGGCGGTGTGGAAGAGGACGGCCTGTGCGGGCGGGCGGTGAGTCTGCCGAAGCGACGGAAACGACACTGGGAAAGACATAGAACCTCCACGGCGGCGCGTGAGCGGCGGGTCTTGAGCGGGACGTGGAAACGCGGTGGGGGTGGCGGTGGGCGGGGACCTTGCAGCCTCCCTCGCGGCCCTCTCCGCACCCTGCGGCCAGTATGGGAGGGGGGGCGTTACGGCATCGCCAATGGGGGGCGGGATTCGGGAAGGCCTCGATCCAGCCGAAAACTGGCGTGCCACAGCGCCTGGGTTGGGGGGCGGACCGTAGGCCGTCCGCGAGGCGTCGGGGCGGGATGTCCCGCTTCTCCGCCGGACGACTGGTTCTCCGCCGGACGACTGGGGCCAGCCGTCTACCGGGCAGAGGAGCGAACAACACCCGCCCACACACGCCGCCTCCTGGCCGCTCCTCCTCTCCCCGGAAAAGAGGAGCGACGGGACCGACCACGACAGGACACGCCCCCGTCCGACGAGGGACCGGGGGCGCGGGGGGGACGGGCGGTGCTCCTGCTGGTGACTGGCGGTCTCCAGAGGGCCTCCTCCCGACGACTGCCCTGCAAGCCCGCTCTACAGGCCCGCCAGCGTCCGGGAGTGGGGCCGCGTGACCGGGGCGGCGAGCGGCAGGTCCCGCCCGTTCCAGCGCACGGCGGCGAGGGTGAGGGCGAGGTCCACGGCGCGGACGCTGAGTTCGAGGACGCCCGTGCCCGCGCCCACCTCCTCCGGGCCGAGGTGCAGGTGGTGTTCCATCCAGGCCCCCAGCCCGACGCCCGCGTGGGCGACCTGGGCGGCGTCCTCCTCGCGGTAGAGGCACGGCCCGCCCGGCCTGAGCACGTGCGCGACCCCGGAGCCGGGCACGGTCACGCGCAGGGCGAAGGGGGGCACGGTCGGCCCCAGTTCCTCGCCGCCCCGGTAGAGGTCGAGCCGCCACAGCAGCCGCAGCTCGGCGGGCTGACCGGGCGCGGCGAGGGGCACGGGCAGGCGCAGCGTCAGCGTGGGGGCCGGGCCGTAGCGGGCCGAGCTGAGGATGTTCAGGCCCCCCCGGTCGTGGAAGAGGCGGTAGCCCTGGTGAACCACCGGCGCGTCGGACGGACCGGGGAGGGGGCCGTCCGCCCCCGGCGCGGGCGACACGGGAAACGGGACCGGGGCGGGGGGCGTGCCCGGCGGGTCGGTGGGGGCGTGGTGCAGGGGGCTGTCGTGCGGCAGGAGGCGGCGGTACTCGCCCCGCAGGCGCGCGGCCTCCTCCGGCAGGCCCGCGCGCCCGGCGTAGTACGCGGCGAGGCCGGGGGCGCTGCCCGCCAGGGCCGCCGCGAGACGGCACCGCACCTCCTGCCGCACGAACCGGGGGAGCCGCAGGGCGAGCGCGAGGCGCAGGCCCTCGCTGCGGAAGAGGTAGCGGCCCCCGGCGGGCGCGCGGTCGGGGTCCGCCTCCTGGCCCTCGGGGGACCGCCCCGGCACCGACCCGAGGGGCAGGGGGAGCGGCGTCTGCGCCCCCACCTCCTCCAGAAGGCGAAGTTCGAGGGCCTCGTGCAACAGCGCCGCCGTGACCCCGGTCTCCTCGCCGAGCGCCGCGCTCGCCAGGGCGAGGTCGAACCCGCCGCAGATCACGCTCAGGCGGGCGGCGGCCTCGACGAGCCGGGCGGGCCAGCGCCCCAGCTCGGCCCCGCACGCGTCGAGCACGGCCTGGGGCATGGGGGCGTCGTGGGCGCTTTCCAGGTTGGGGGCGTCCGCGAGCAGGCTGAGCAGGTGCAGGGGGTTGCCCTCGCTGCGCTGGAGCAGCCGGGCGGCGGCGGCCCGCACCCGTCCCGACGGCTCGAAGGGAAACTGCGCCTCCAGAAGCTGCTGCACGCTCGCCACGGGCAGGAGCGCCAGCGACAGCTCCAGACGGCGGGGCCGCTCGACCCGCCGCAGCAGCGCCCGCACGAGCGGCACCCGCGCCGACGGCTCCCGGCCCAGCACCACGAAGGCCCGCCCCCCCTCGTCGCAGGACTCCACGAGAAATTCCAGCAGCGGGTGGAGGTCGGGGGCCATGTCCTGCGCCTGATCGAAGACCAGCAGCACCCGGCGGCGCACCCCGGAGAGGAGGTGGGCCACCTTCACCACGTCCTCCTCCAGCCCCGCCGGGTGAAGCAGCAGGTGGTTCAGGGTCGGGGCGTCGGCGGGGTCACACAGCCGCAGCAGGGCCTGGGCGAGGCCCGCCACCACCAGCCGGGCGGGGCGACCGCACGCGACGGGCACCGTGGCCCAGTCGAGCTGCGCGGCCAAGCGTCGCAGCAGGTAGCTCTTGCCGCTGCCCGCCGGACCGTGCAGGTAGATCAGCCGCGCCTGCTCCTCGGCCTGCCCCAACGCGCGGCGCAGCTCGCGTTCCTCGGCGGGACGCTCGAAGTGGACGGTCAGGGCGCGGCGCGGCGCGGGAGCCGGGGACAGGGCCGCCTCGACGGTGGGGGCGGGGGAAGAAGGGAGCGCGGGGACAGGGGAAGGGGCCGGGAACACGCCGGGGACGGGGAACGGTGCGGCGGCCTCGGCCTGTGTCTGCGCCTGCGCCTCCTGCGCCGGATCGTCGAGGCCCAGCGCCTCCGCCCGCTCGGCGATGAGGCGGGTCGCCCAGGCGTGGCCCTCGCGGGCGTGCCGCCAGTACGCCCGGCGCAGGTGGCCCTCGATCTGCCCGATCATCAGCCACCGCTGCTGGTCCACCCACGTCTGGAAGGTCGAGCTGCCCAGGTCCTCCAATCCGGTGAAGGGCAGGCCGCGCAGGGTCGCCAGCCAGCCCGTGAGCTGGCGCTCGTTCATGTCGCGGTGGGCGTCCGAGCACCAGGCGTCGAAGTCGCTTGTCACGTGGTCGAGGTGCAGGAGCTGGCTGCTGGACGGAAACACGTCCAGCCCCGCCGAGCGGATGCGGGCGAGTTCGACCCGCAGGTTCTTGCGAGACTCCAGCGTGTCCCACAGCAGGTCGGCCAGCCGCTCGCGGTGCTGCGGCAGCTTCTCGATGGCGAGGTACGTGATCAGCGCGCCCGCCTTCGCCGAGATGGGCACGGCCCGCTGCCCGTGCGTGACGTGAACGTGTCCCAGCAGGTGAAGGGTCAGCACATGAACCTCCATCCCCGGTCCCCGCCGGGGGCAGGGTGGAATGAGCCGGGGGGACGGGGAGGCGGGGAAAGTCGCCCGCTCCTCACTGCGCGGAGGTCAATGGCGCGCAATGTGCCCGAGTTGAAGTGAACCCCGGTACGAGGAAGACGGTGGGGTGCCCATCAGGGTCGCCCGGTTTGGAAGTGGCAGGAAGGGGGCGCTCATGCCCCTGAGCATGCACCAGTGCCGCCCTGTGTAAAAGTCCACGTTTTACGCGTTTCAAATCGCATTCTCATTTGGACCTTCTTTCAGGTGAACACACCTTCATTTAAAACCTAAACAATGGTGGGTGTGAAGAGTGAGGACGCTCACCAGGACGGCAAATCTAAGAACTCATCAAATAAGTTCTCACGGCTTGTTCAATTCGCCTGAGATGTAGACAACTTAACTTTAACGCCACTGACAGGTCTAGGTCTTTAAGAGGGATGAGACACGTCTTGCGAGACTGAATGACGAATCCCGCTCTCAATGCTCGGTCACTCCGCCCCAATCATGGAATCGGGGAGCGCGATTCAGGATAAAAGTATCCAACCTGATGAGTCTGACCGCAATCCACATAAGATGGGCTGGAACCTTCTCATACTGCGGATTACCATAAATAAACCTACGGTATGAGCAAGAAATTGAGTCGGGAACTTATCAATGAGAAAGTGAAGGTCAAAAATTGAACGTCAAACGTTTGGCGGCTGGCCGGGGGTGGGTCAGGGCGAAGGGACTCGGGCCGGGGAGTATCAAGCGTGGTGCTGCCGAACAGCGGCATGCGGCATGAATGCGCTGTCTGGAAGATGACCGGGCGTTCGTCGGCGTCCTCGACCCCAGCGGCGGCGGGCGGCGGTGGAGGTCAGGATTTCCACGACCGTTTCATCGCCACGCCCACAGACGCACCGTCCGGTCCCGGCCCCCGACCGAGGCCAGGGTGTCGCCGCGCGGGCTGAAGGCGAGGGCCTCCACCGTGGCCGTGTGGCCGCCGAGGTCGCGCCGCACCCGCCCCGTCGCCGGGTCCCGGACGAGCACGCGGCGATCCTCCCCACCCGAGGCGAGGGCCGCGCCGCCCGGAGCGTAGGCGAGCGCCCTCACGGGTCCGGCATGGCCGCTCAGCGTCCGCAGGAGGCGGCCCCCCGGCACCTCCCACAGCCGCACGCGGGCATCTGCGCCCCCGGTGGCGAGGACCTGGCCGTCCGGGTGGAAGGCGAGCGCGTTCACATGGTCCTCGTGACCGCGCAGGGTCGCCGTCTCGCGCCGGGCGGCGGCGTCCCACAGCCGGGCGGTGCCGTCGCGGCTGGCGCTGGCGAGCGTGCGCCCGTCCGGGGAGAAGGCGACCGCCGTCACCACGTCCGTGTGGCCGGGCAGCGTGGCGACGGCCCCCCCGCTCGCCGCGTCCCACAGCCGCACGCCGTTGCCGGGGCCGGAGAGCGCCGAGTTGTCGCCGCCGCCCGTGGCGAGGGTCCGCCCGTCCGGGGAAAAGGCGACGGAGGTAACGTGGTAGGTGCCCGGCACGAGCACCCGCCGCAGCCGCCCCGTCCCCACCTCCCACAGCCGCACGCGCCCGTCCCCACCGACGACCGCGATCTCCCGTCCGTCCGGGCCGAAGGCGAGCGCCCGCACCGCGCCGGGCTGCCGGAGGGTGCGCGCTCCCCCCTCCCCGGCGGGCAGGCCCCCCGTCAGCGGCCACAGCCGGACCTCACCCTCGCCGTTGCCGGTAGCGAGGAGGGACCCACTCGGGTGATAGGCCACCGCGCCCGCGTAGACGCGGCTGACCGTCAGGGTGTGGGGCGGGGCGGTCGGGGGGAGGGACACGCCCGCCTCCCCCCTCGGCACGGTCAGGGCGCAGGCCAGCGTAAGCAGGACGCCTCTCAGGGTCATGGGGGCGAACCTCCGGGAAGGAAGAGGAGGGGAAGAGAGGACGCCGCGCCAGCCGGGGAGGGCCGGGCGGCGCGGAGTGTAGGGGGAATGTGGGCCGGGCCGCCTACTTCAGCCGCACCAGCGTGAGCTTGCCGCTGCCCGTCTGCTCGTCGAGCTGGGCGACGTAGAGGTGGCCGGTCGCGCGGTTTTCCGTGAGGTCGAGGGGGCTGGGGTTGAAGTTGGTCAGGCCGGTGACGTAGGTCTGGGCCGCCACGATGTCGCCGCTGGCCCCCCCCGGCGTGAGGACGATGATGTCCTTGCCCGCGCTGTAGCGCACGACGAGCAGCTTGTTCCGCAGGGCCGAGGTGGGGGCGCTCGTGTACTCCTCGATCACGCCGTTGGCGGAGACGTGCTCGCCGAAGTCGTAGGAGAAGCCGCGCCAGTTGCGGTCGGGCGCGGTGCCCACCGGGTACTCGGCGACCTGCGCGGGGTCGCCCCCCGCCGTGGGGTTGCCGCCGTTCATGACCCACTCGCAGCGCAGGGGGTTGGGGTGGCCGTAGTAGCCGCCCTGGGTGATGCGGAAGAGGAAGTCGTGCTGCACGCTCACGTTGCTCAGGGCGGGCACGGGGGGGGCCGTGTACGGGCCGTCCGGGCGGTTCGCGCACGCGGCGGGAAGGGAGGCGGGGGTGCCCGGCGTGTTGCCGCCCGCCGCCGAGCCGTTCGTGGGGACGTAGAGCTGGCCGTTGGTGTGCCACACGAGGTCGTAGGCGTTGCGGATGCCACTGGCGAAGATCGTGACGGCGGCCCCCGCTGCGGAGGGGTTATACAGGCCGCCCTCGCCGGTCTTCACGTTCAGGGGGGGCGAGGTGATCTTCGAGAGGTCCACCCGCAGCAGCGCCCCGCTCAGCAGCCGCTCGGGGCGGTTGCCCCAGGCGGTGTCGGGCGCGCCCATCGCCGCGTTGCTGCCCTGCGAGACGTACAGCGCGTTCGGCTCGCCGGGGCGGAAGGCCACGCTGTTCGTCTGATGGTCGCGGATGGAGCGCGGCAGGCCCACCACGTAGTCCTGCACGGTTTCCAGGTTCGGGCCGCTCAGACGCGTGATCTTGCCGCTCCAGTCGGGGGAGTTCGCCGTGCCGTCCCAGAAGTGGTTGTTGCTCATCCACAGCACGAGGTTGTCGGCGGTGGCGGCGGGGTCGAACTTCATCCCGACGATGGTGCGCGGCCCGCCCGCCGCCGCCTGCACCGACGTGATGACCTGCGGCTCGCCCAGCGTGCCGTCGGGCAACACGCCGAAGCGCAGGATTTCGCCCGTCAGCGTCGCCGCGTACAGCCGCCCGTCCGGCCCCATCTCCACGGTCGTGTAGGGCATGACGGGGGCGGTCGGCAGCTCGATCTTCTCGAAGGCCACGCCGCCCCCCGTGGTGCTCGCGCCCGTCGTGAAGCTCAGGCTCATGGGCAGGAAGGCCGCGCCGCGCGTGTCCCTCAGGGCCTCGGTGATCTCGAAGACGTAGCGGGTGTGGGCCTGAAGCTGCCCCGACGGCTGCAAGACCACCGCGTCGCCCCCGCCCGAGGTGTTCAGGGAGGCGGGAACCGCCTGGCCCGTGCCCGCGTCCACGAGGCGCACCGCCGCCGGGGTGAGGGTGGCGAGGTCGATGGCGCTCGCGGGGAGGTTCACGTCCGCCGTGAGGGACGCGGTGGTCGCCACCATCGTCTGCGCGTCCTGCGGGGTGGTGCCGCGCACGCTGGGGCGGTCGCCGGGCCGGATGACCACGGAGTTGATCTTCGTGTTCGTGCCGCCGCGCGCGTCCACGGTAAGGCGTCCGTCGGTCACGGGCACGCGCAGGGTGGTGGACCGGAACTTGCGCGCCGGGGTGGGTGTGAAGGCCCCCACCGCGAGCTGGCCCTCAAGGTTGAGCTGGTGGGTGCTGTCGTAGGAGTTGCCCGCGTCCCCCACGCTGACGGTGACGGTGTAGACGCCGCTCGGCAGCGCGTACTCCCAAGCGGCGGGGGTGCGGACCGCCGTCGTGCTGGCGACCGAGGCGGGGAACTGCATGTGCTGGAGGGTGTTGAGCCGCGTGTCCAGCCCGACGAGCGCCCGGTCCCGTGAGTTCGGCGTGATGTCGAGCGGCACGGGAGCGCCACTGCCCGCGCTCGCCTCGGTGATCCAGCCGAAGCCGCGCGCGTCCGTGTAGGCCGCGCCCGTGTCCGCCGTGTAGCCTGTGGGGGGCCGCGAGGCGGCGGGCTGGAAGTTGATCAGCAGGCCGCCCGGCGGGAGGGTCGAGGGCGCGTTCACCGTGACCTGCGCCGTGCCCGACTTGCCGGGGTCGAAGGTCGAGGTCGCCGTCAGGGTGGCCGTGCCCGCCGCCACCCCCGTGATCAGGCCCGTGGAGCTGACGGTGACGACGCCCGCGTTCCCGGTCCTCCAGGTCACGCCCGCGTCGTAGGCCCCGGTGCCCTTCACGTCGGCGGTGAGCTGCTGGGTGCCGTTCACGGTCAGCGTCACGGCGGGCGGGCTGACCTCCACCCCGCTCACGGTGGGCTGCACCACCGAGCAGACCACCTTGGCGTTCAGCCAGTCGGCGTGGTCGTGGCTCACCCGGTCGCCCGCGTCACCCACCTGAAGGCTCAGCCGCGCCCGGCCCGCCACGCTCACGTTCACCGAGCGGGCCGGGTCACGCCCGGTCAGGGTGCCGCTGTCGAACAGCACCTCCCCGTCGGCGAGCACCCGGAAGACGACGCTGCCCGCATCCCCCACCTCGTCGTCCACACCCACCGAGGCGCTGAAGGTCGAGCAGGTGCCGCCCAGATCGTAGTCGAGCTGCGACGCGGCGTGGACGCCCAGCCCGCGCGGGTAGGTCGTGCCGCCGACGGTGAGCGTGCGGCCATCCCCGGCGGTGCGCTCGCCGTTGCTGCGGTTGACCTCGTAGGGGCCGTAGCCGTTCGTCGCCGAGACCGGCGTGAGGTCGCTCAGGAACTTCTCGCCCGAGGGCTGGGTGGCCGAGCAGCGCACCCGCGCCTCGGCCCAGTCGGCGTGGTCGAACTGAATACCGTCACCCGCGTCGGTGACGACGAGCCGCAGGTTCTGCACGCCGGTCACGTCCACGCTCACGGGTTTGGCCGCGTCCGTGCCGCGCATCACGCCGCTGTCGTAGAGTTTGGCCGCCGTGCCGTTCCACACCTGAAAGACGGCGCTGCCCCGGTCGCCCACCTCGTCGTCCACGCCGACCTGCGCGGTCAGCAGGCTGCACGCCCCGCCCAGCGCGTAGCTGATGTCCGAATTGGCGTGAACTCCCAGCCCCGTCGCGTAAGTTGCGCCGCCGATACGCAGCGGCTGGCCGTCGCCGCCCACACGGGTATTGTTGCTGCGGTCGAGTTCCACCGGGCCGTACCCGTTCACGGCGGAGGTCCACGTCAGGGCGCTCAGGCTGTTGTCGGTCGGGGTATTCAGCGCCCGCACGCCCCGCCAGGGATACCCGGCCTCGACCTGCGCTGGCGTGCCCGGAGGGACATCCGACCACGAGTAGTCTACCCCGGCCTCGTACTCGTAGGGTCCGGTCCCCGGCGCGGTGGACGGTGAGGAACAGGCCGCGAGCAGGGCGGCCAGCGCGAGCGCCACTCCGGCGCGGGGCGGCGGGCGGCTGGGCGGGCGTTGAGGCATGGGGTCTCCTTTCGTCCGGCAGGTGCAGGAGAGCCGACGTTCGGCCCGGCCTCCCGGATGATCTGCGAGAGTGTGACGCCCGGTGCGTTAACGGTTCGTTGCTCGGTGAGGAGATGTACAATTTTCGATAGACACGGCGGGGAGGAACCCAGTCTAACCCAGTGGGGCAGGGGGAGGGGTCGGGGAAAGACCGGAGGGCCGGGCATGCCTCCTTTCTTCCTTCTGATGGAGAGTGGAGAGCTGGCTGCGGCGGGTTGGGGGGAGGTGTGGTGCCGAGCGCCGCCCGTCCGGCAGCCGGACGAGGGGGAGGCGAACGTGGCAGCCCTCCCCTGCCCCGGCGGCCCCCACTCCGGGAACCCGTCGCACCGCACTGTGAACGACCGGCGGACCGGGAGCTAGTACGCGCCCGAGCCGCGCAACACGACCTGCACGGTCCGCAGCAGGATCACGAGGTCGAGCCACGGGGACCAGTTGCGAACGTAGTAGGGGTCCCAGCGTTCCATCCCGGCGTTGCCGGAGGCCGAGCGGCCCGAGACCTGCCACAGCCCGGTCATGCCGGGGCACACCCGCTCGCGCAGGAGCTGGACGTGGCGGGGCAGCTCGTGGTGGTGGTAGGGCGGCAGCGGGCGCGGCCCCACGAGCGACATCTGGCCGAGCAGGACGTTCACGAGCTGGGGCAGTTCGTCGAGGCTGGTCTTGCGGAGCAGGGCACCCAGGCGGGTGACGCGGGGGTCCCGGCGCAGCTTGAAGGTCGTCTCCCACTCCTGACGCAGGGCGGGGTCGCGGGTCAGGGCGTCCTGCAAGACCGCCTCCGCGTCGGGGCGCATGGTGCGGAACTTCCAGGTGGTGAAGGGCTGGCCGTCCAGGCCGACCCGGCGCTGGAGGAACAGCGGGTGGGCGCGGCCCTCCAGCCAGATCGCCAGCGCGATCACGGCGCAGGCGGGCAGCCACAGCGGGGCGCTGAGCAGCACCCCGGCGAGGTCGAAGGCCCGCTTGCCCGCGCGCGAGACGGGCGAGAGCAGGTCGCGCGTGACCTCCAGCCCCAGCGCCCCGCCGAGGTCGCAGGCGGTCATCCACAGCGTCTCCGCGCCGGGCAGGTCGGGAACGATGAGCACCCGGCGGTAGGCCCGCAGCGGGCCGTCGAGCATCTCGGACAGCCGCTCGCGGCCCACGTCGGGCAGCGCGAGGACGGCCACGGGCGCGGACGGGGCCGCCGCCGACCCCAGCACCGGGACGCCGCGCACCCGCTCGCCGGGGGCCGCGCCGTCGTCCACGACCCCGACGGGGCGGTAGCCGTAGCCGGGGTGATCGAGCAGGGTGGCGACGAGTTGCGCGCCCGTGGCCCCACCGCCGTACACCACGGCGGGCACGCCCCACAGCCCCGCCCGGATCAGGATTCGCCGCACGAAGGGCCGCAGCCCCGCTGTGAACACCCACGCGGCCACGAAGGCCAGCGCGAGGACGGCGAGGTCGCGCGCCCCTATTCCGCCCCCCGCGAGCCACAGACCCGCCGCCGTGCTGGTGAAGACGATCAGGGACAGGGCCGCGAGGCGCTTGAGTTCGGCGGCGGCGCTCAGGCCCCAGCCGGGTGCCAGGCCCAGGACGTGGGCACCGAGGACCCAGACCACCGCCGCGCCCCCAGCCCAGCGCGGGAGGGCTTCCCCACCCACACTTGCCACGAGCGCGAGGGCCAGTCCGAGGCCGAGTACGTCGCCGAGCGACAGCGCGAGCGCGTTGACCAGCCCCCGCCCGCGCACGAGGGGCGCGGCGGCGGACGTGGACGGGGGGGAAGAAACGCTGTCGCGGTACACCTGCATGCGTGGACTCCTCTGTTGGGCGGCGGCGGCACTTCTCGGACTTCGGCCTGCCCGCCATGCTGCGTGCGCCCTCGTTACCCGAACGCAAAAGCGGTGCCCGGCGGGGGGTTCAGGTCCCCGCCCCCGCCGTTGTCCGGTCCGCCGCCGCCCGCCCCGCCGCCACCTCGCGCAACACCCCCTCCCACTGCGGCACCGTGACCTCGGGGGCGAAGTCACGCGCCCGGCGGGGGCCGTTCTCGCGCAGGCGGGCGGCCAGCGCGGAGTCCCCCAGCACCGTGCCGAGGGCGGAGGCCAGCGCCCCGGCGTCGTCGGTCGGAACGAGCAGACCGTGGCGGCCCCCCTCCAGAATCTCGGCGGGGCCGGAGGGACAGTCGGTGGAGACGACGGGCACCCCGCACGCGAGCGCCTCCACGACGACGTTCCCGAAGCCCTCCCAGCGTGAGGACAGGGCGAAGGCCGCCGCGTGGCGCATCAGCGGGTAGGGATTGGGGACGTGGCCGGGCAGGTGGACGCTCCCCGAGACACCCAGCTCGCGGATGAGGGACTCCAATTCGCCGCGCAACTCGCCCTCGCCGACAATCAGGAGGTCGTGGTCCACCCCACGCTCCCGCAGGAGGGCGTGGGCGCGAATGAGCGTGTCGAAGCCCTTCTGCGCGGTCAGCCGCCCCGCCCCGAGGACGGTGGGCCGCCGGGTCATGCCCTGTGCCCACTCGGGAAGCGGCCCGGCCTGCCACTCGCCGATGCGGGCGAGGTCCACCGGGTTGTAGACCACCCGGAACTGCTCGTCGCGCAGGCGCTGGAGGCGGGCGAGGGTGTCACGCGTTCCCCGCGACACGCACACCAGCCGGGGCAGCCGGGCGTAGACCACGCGCGAGAGGAGGCGGTGCCACGCGGGCTGCTCGGCGTAGGTGTGGTCGAGCGAGTTGCGGACCCAGCCGACGGCGGGCCTGCCCGTGAGCAGGCCCGCCAGCCCCGCGAAGTACGTGGGCATCAGCTCCACCGTGCCCACGATCACGTCGGCCCCGCGCGCCTGCCGCAGCAGGGTGGCGGGCACCCGTGTCAGCGCGTGGCGGATGCGCTGGCCCTCCCCCAGCACGACCGTCACGGGGACGCCCTCCGGCACCTCCGCGCGCAGGGCGTCCTCGCCGCCGCGCAGAATCCAGATGGACGGCTCGAACGCCTCCCGGTCGAGGCGGGAGATCAGGCCCAGCGAGACGCGCTCGGCCCCGCGCCCGTACAGCCCCTCGAACAGGAAGAGGACCCTCAGCCGCCGGGTCATCGGTCGCCCACCCAGGTCGTCGCGAAGACGCCCGACGGCAGCGAGCCGGTGGAGACGACGAGCTGTCCGTCGATCACCCCCGCGACGGGCGACTGCCGGGCGGCGGGCAGCGGCGTGAGGGCCGTCCAGCGGTTCGCGGCGGGGTCGTAGGCGTTCACGTCCGCGATCTCGGCGGAGTGGCCCGCCACCCCCGTCACGACGACGAGCTGGCCGCCCCACGCGACCGTCGAGGCGTTGATGTGGCCCACCTCGCGCGGCAGGCTCGCCCGCTCGGTCCAGGTGTTCGTGGCGGGGTCGTAGGCGTGGACCGCCGCCTGATTGCCGTGGTCCTCGTCCCCGAGGTGCTGACCGCCCAGGGCGTAAATCCTGCCGTTCAGCACCGCCCCGGCGAGGTGGTTGCGCGGGTTGGGCAGCGGGGCCAGGCTCTCCCAGGTCGTGTCCCCGCCGTCCAGGTTCAGGACCCAGTGGTCGGGCGAGTCGCGGCGGTAGATGTTCGTGTCCGACGGGTCGCGTTCGGTTCCGCCGAAGAAGTGCAGCCGCCGCCCCAGGCGCACGAGAGCACCCGCCCCCACCGCGCGCGGCAGCGGCGGCCCGGCGCTCCAGGTGCCCTGCGCCACGCTGTACTTCCACACGTTCGCGGTCTGTGGCCCCGGATGGCGGCCCACGAAGCCGCCCGCCATGTAGATGGTCCCCCCGTCCGCCGCCACGGCCCCGTGGGTGATCTGCTGGGGCATGTCCTGAACCGCCGCCCAGGAGTTCGTGGCGAGGGTGTACGCCTGCGCGCGGGCGGTGGTCTGGAGGTCCTTGTCGAAGCCCCCGAAGATGTAGAGCCGCCCGTTCACCGCCGCCCCCTGCGCCTCGGAGACGGCCACCCGCGCCCCCGCGCGCTCCTGCCAGCTCACCGGGGGCACGACCGGGACCACGTTGCCCACCACGAACACGTAGTCCTGATAGTCGCCGTTCACCGCCGGCTCGAAGGCCACCAGGTACTGCCCGGTGAGCGGCTGCCCGGCGCGGTCCCTCAGGGGGTAGATGCGCGTGGCGTGCCGGACCGGGCCGGTGTTCAGGCTGTCGCGCGTGAAGTTGGGCTGCGGCGCGTAGCTCGTGCGGCCCACGTACAGGCCGAAGGTCGCCGTGCCGGGGTCGAAGCCGCCCGCCCCGCCCGAGACGACCGACGGATTGAGCGTCTGTTCCTGGCCGCGCGCGATTACGGCGACCTCGTTGAGGGTGGGTGTGCCGCCCGTCTCCGTGAAATACCCGAAGGGGAGCAGGTCGTCGGGCGAGTAGCGGGCCACCGGGCGCAGGGTGACGGGGCCGCTGCCGAGCTTGCGGAACAGCGGGGCCGCCACCTCGTCGCCCAGGGGTTCGGTGCCCGTGCCCAGGATCAGGGCGCTGCCGCCCACGTTCACCGTGTACCCGAGCGTCTGGGTGATGGCCTGGAGGGGCGGTTCCTGGTCGCCCTGAAGCCCCCGCGCGCTCAGGCCGGAGAGGCCGGCGGTGAGGGTCGGCTCGTCGGCGTCGTCGGTCTCGACCCGCACCTCCGCCCGGAGTGATCCCAGGTCGTTCACGGGGGCGAAGCGCAACGGCACGGCCACGCTCCCCCCGGCCCCGAGCGTCAGGGGCAGGGCCGGGGCCTCCAGCCGGAAGCTGGCCGCGTCCTCGCCCGCGAGGGTCAGGCCCGTCACCCGCAGCGGCCCGGTGCCGCCGTTGCGGACGGTGAGGGTCCGGGGCGCGCTCACGGTGCCGCGCACGCCGCTGTAGACGAGTTCGGCGGGCGCTAGGCCCACGTCGCCCGCGCCGCCCTGTGGGGCGAGCGGCAGAATCTCGATGGCGCTGACCTTCGCGTTCTCCACCCGCCGCACGAAGGCGATGTTCAGCGCCCCGTCCGCGACCGTGACGGGCACGCTGCGGACGAGCGCGCGGCCCGCCCCACCCGCCTCCTCGAAGATGTCGAGGCCCTCCAGCTCGGCCCCGCCGCCCTCCAGGTTCACGTCGAAGACGCGTGCGCCCGCCGCCGTCTTGTTCAGCTCCGCGAAGTGCAGCCGGACCTGGTACGCGCCGTTCGGAACGGGCACGTCGAAGGCGAAGGCGACCTCCCCGGCCTCCACGCCGTTGGTCACGCCGCCCGTCCACTCGGTCTGGTAGAGCGCCGCGTTCGCGGGCGGCAGCGTCCCCGTCACCGCGTCCCCCTCCCCGTAGGCGAAGCCGCCCGTGACGTACCCCCCGCACGCCCCCACGGACGTGCAGCCCCGCCACTCGGTCCCGCCCACGGTCTGCGCCGGGCCGCCCGCGTTGATGCGGATGGCCCCCGGCGTCGCCGTACACCCCCCCAGGAGGGGAAGCGCCCAGTCGGCGTGGTCGTGGCTCAGGCCGTCGCCCCCGTTCGTGGCGACGAGCCGGAGTTCGGCCCTGTCCGACACGTCCACCTGAACGCTCCTCGTCGCACTCGCGCCCGTCATCACGCCGCTGTCGTAGAGCTTCTCGTCGTCCCCGTACACCTGAAAGACGACCGAGCCGCGAGGTCCCACCTCGTCGTCTACGCCCACGTCCGCCGTGAACGTCCGGCACTGCCCGTTCAGGTCGAACGTTAGGCTGGAGTTGGCATGGGTGCCGAGGCCCCGCGCGTAGGTCCTGCCCGCGAGCGTGAGGGTGCGCCCGTCGCCCGCGCCCTTCTCGCCGACGCTCGCATCGACCTCGACCGGACCCCAGCCGTTCGTGGCGGCGGCCCAGGGCTGGGCACTCAGGGGATTGTCGCCTGCCGCGAGGGTCAGGGCCGTGACGCCCGCGTCCGCCCCGCTGCTCCAACTGTAGTCTCCCCCGTCGTACACGAACTCCGTTCCGGCATTCGCTTCAGTTTCGGTGGAGGACTGGCGGCCACAGCCCAGCAGCCCGGCCCCCAGGGCCAGGAGCAGGGCGAGGCGGTGGGCGGTGGGCCGGGGTTGGGGGCGTCTCATGGTCAGGAACCTCCGCGCAGGGGTGAGGGGTGGCCGGGGTGGGGCTGGCCCGCGCGCTGCCGGATCGCCCGGCGGTACAGGTCGAGCAGGGCGCGGACATTGGCGGGGGCGGTGTAGTTCGCCTCGTAGGCCCGGCGGGCGTGACCGC
The DNA here is from genome assembly GCF_036543075.1 of Deinococcus sp. YIM 134068. Classification (NCBI taxonomy): domain Bacteria; kingdom Thermotogati; phylum Deinococcota; class Deinococci; order Deinococcales; family Deinococcaceae; genus Deinococcus; species Deinococcus lichenicola. The sequence goes on along the minus strand of NZ_JAZHPF010000007.1, from coordinate 133,572 downwards.
GCATGGGGGCGAAGTCCTCCGGGTGGTCGAGCAGCCAGCGCACCTGCGCGGCGAGGTCCGCCGGGTCGCCGGGGCGGAAGTGACGCCCGGTGTGGCCGTGCTCCACGAGCGTGGCCGCCGAGCCGATGTGACCCGCCACTACGGGCAGCCCGGTGGCGAGGGCCTCGATCAGGGTCAGCCCGAAGGGTTCGGGCCACTCGGAGGGGAAGACGAGCAGCCGCGCGCCGCGCATCAACTCCAGAACGTCCGCATGGGGCCGCTGGCCGAGGAACTCCACGCCGGACCCCGAACGTGCCGCCGCCTCGACCTCCCCGGCGAGCGGGCCGTCCCCGACCACCCGCAGGGGCAGCCGCTCGCCCAGGCCCGACTCACGCCACGCGGTGAGCAGCGTCCGCACCCCCTTCTCCGGGGTGAGCCGCCCGGCGAACAGGGCGTAGCTGCCGTCCCCGCCCCCCACGCCGGGGTCCTCGGCGAGGAAATTGGATTTCACGACGAGTTTGTTCCCCGGCAGGCCGCCGCGCACGTACACGTCACGCATCTGGTCGGTCAGGGTGATGTACAGGTCCACCGCGCGGTCGTAGGTGCCCAGCAGGCGGTGGGTGGTCTGCATGGCGGCCACCACCCCCGAGGCGGCGCGGCTGCCTCGGTAGCAGGCGTGGCGCACGGCGGGCCAGGGGGGCGTCTTGCCCAGGCAGTCCCCGCAGGGGTGGCCGTCCCGGTAGAGTGTGGCCGCCGCGCACAGCAGGCGGTAGTTGTGAAGCGTCTGCACCACGGCGGCCCCGGCCCCCCGCACCGCCCGGTAGGCGGCAGGCGAGACGACCTGGAAGGTGTTGTGGAAATGCACCACGTCTATCCCATGTTCGCGCACGAGCGCCGACAACGCCCGCGCCGGGGCCGGGTTCCAGATCGTCGCCCGTGCCGTCCCTGCCGCCGAGTGCCCCCGCAGGTCGTCGTTGTGGACCGTGAACGTGTGGACGTTCACCCCCTGACGCGCCAGCTCGCGCGTCTCGGCGCGGAACACCTCGTCCTCGCCGCCCGGCTGGCGGTAGAAGTTGTGGACCACGAGGACGTTCACACGGCCACCGCCCGGCCCGGCGACGCGGGGACCTGCCGTTCCGCGTGCGCCCGGTAGATACGGAGGTAGGCGTCCGCCATGCGCGCGGGGCTGAACCTCTCCGCCGTGGGGGCGCTCAGGGGGCGGGCGCGCTCGCGGTGAGCCTGCGGGTCCTCCACCACCCGCGCAAGCAGTCGCGCGAAGGCCTCCACGTCCTCCGGCGGGGCCAGCAGCTCATGGCCGGGGGGCACGACCTCCCGCAGCCCATCGATGTCGGAGGCGATCAGCGGGGTGCCCGCGATGAGCGCCTCGACGCCGAGCAGCCCCAGCCCCTCGAAGCGCGAGGGCATCAGCACCACGTCGTAGTCGGCCAGCCGCGCGCCCAGCCCCGGCACGGGCGGCCCGAACGTGACCGGCCAGCGCAGGGAGGAGGTCCCCATCCGGCGTCGCAGGGAAGCCTCCAGCGTCCCGTGACCGAGCAGCGTGACGCTCGCCGGGGCGGACGTGAGGGCGGCGGCCCGCTCCAGGATAGCGGGGAGCAGGTCCACGCCCTTCTGGGCTTCCATCCGGGCGGCGAAGAGGACCCGCGCGGGTCCCGGCTCGCGGCGGGCGGGCGGGAGCGGGCGGGCGGCCACGCCGTTGTACACGACCACGCCCTGCTCGCCAGGCAGGCGACGCAGGCCCTGACTGTCCCGGAAGCGGTGCAGGCCCTCCAGGCTGGCGTGTGACACCGCCACGATGTCGGTGTCCTCCAGTCGGCGCTCGACCCAGCGCCCGACCCGGTGCCACTTCGGCCAGATCACCGTGTTGTGGATGGTCCGCACCACCCGCAGCCCCGGCCCGTCACGCCCGAAGAGGGTGCTCGCCGCGTAGGCCCCGTCGGGGATGTCGGTGTGCAGGTGCAGGACGTCGGGCCGCACGCGGCGCAGAACCTGCCGCAGCCGCAGTCCCCCGTGAATCATCCCGCCGCGCTTCATGTCGAGCGGCGTGCCGCAGTACACCGGGACGTTCAGCCGCCGCAGCCGCTCCTGCATGTCCCGGCCCACGGTGGTGTCGGCGATCCCCAGCGTGGCGAAAAAGGAAAACTCGCACTCCCCGGCGAGCCACTCGGTCAGGGCCAGCGCGACCTCCTCCGAGCCGCCGAGGTCGAGGTTAGCGACCATGTGCATCACGTGGGGCCGGGGAGGACGGCGGGTAGGGATGAACGTCATGCGGCACCTCGGGGGGGAAGGGGGGGTGAGACGATGGGAGGAGAACGCCGCTGCACCGCGAGCAGGGCGATCCCGAAGCCGAACAGACACCAGAACGGGATGCCGCCCGTCGGGCCTTCGAGGTACACGTCGAAGGAGGCGTTCGTCATGAAGGCGGCCCAGTACGCCAGCGTCCACAGGTTAAGCCGCGCCCACAGCTCCCGCCGGGCGGCCCGCGCGCGGAAGTAGGCCCGCAGCAGCCCGAGCGCGAAGGTAAGGTTCAGCAGCGTCCAGGCGACCAGCCCCGGCACCCCGGAACGCGCCAGGAGGGTGAGGTGGCCGTTGTGCGGGCTGCGTAGGCGGGCCTCGCCCGCCGCGTAGCCGAGCTGGTAGCCGTCGGCGTCGGCGAGGTTGATGCCGTAGCCCTTGCCCGTCCAGAAGTACGGCCCGGTGAAGGTGTAGCGCGCGATGTCGCCCCACCAGTTCAGCCGCCAACTGCGGGTCCCGTTGCGGTAGCTGTCGTCACTCTGGCCCGAGATGCTCTGGAGGTTCTGCACCAGGGCCTCGGCGGAGATGGTGTTGCGCCGCTCGCCCAGGGTGATGCCGCCCCCCAGCGTGAGCAGCCCGGCGAGCGCCAGCGTGGTCAGCGCGGCGGGCTTGCCCCAGCGGCTGCCGGGCCGCAGCAGCACGACGACGAGGACCGCGACCACGATGGACAGCAGCCCCGCCCGCACCCGGAAGACCGGAATCGCTGCCGCCGCGAGCCACAGCGCCCACCACACCCACTCGCGCCGCGCCCAGGCCGCGTGCGGGAGGAGCGCCGCCCGGCCCGACGCGAGCAACCGGGGCAGCCCCAGCAGCAGCAGCGCGGCGATGCCCGCGAGGTGAACGGCCACGTCCCCGCCCTTGAGTTCGCCCAGTGGGGCCGCCGCACCGGGGAAGCGGGGGAGGGCCGCCGCCGCCACCTCGCCCGCCACGATCACCACGGGCGCGCACCACAGGAAGACCGGCACGCACCGCGCGTAGGCCCGCGCCGCATCCAGCACTCCCCCGGCGCGCAGCAGCAGGGCCGCCACCGCCAACGCGAAGAGGCCGTAGCCCCACAGCACGGCGTCGCGCAGGGCGTCGAGGCCGTAGGTGCCCACGTGGGGCAGCGTCGTCACGAGGCCGACGAGCAACAGGCCCCCCAGGAGCCACGCCAGGGGCAGCCGCGCCAGGGTGCGCGGGCGGGTCATCAGCAGCGCCGCGCCGAGCACGAGGACCAGGGTGAGTTCGCCCACGTACAGCGGGGCCGCCCCCACGTAGGCGAAGCCGCGCCCCAGCAGCGCGTAGCCCAGCAGCACGCCGCCCAGTACGCCCAGCGCCAGCCGGGGCAGCTCGGCCCGCAGCGCCAGCGCCACACCCAGCGCGAACACGCCGAGCGCCGCGCCGACGGCGAGGAGGGGCCGCTCCACCGTCGTCACGCCCGCGAACAGGGCCAGGCCCGCCGCGCCCAGGGCGAACACCCAGGGGGCGGGCGTCCACGTCCACGGGGGCCGCTCCGGTGAGGCCGCAGGCAGTCGGGCCGCCAGGGGTCTTTGCACAGGTCTCGCTCCTCTCTGCGGTTTCTGCGGTTCAGGGGTGAGGCTCGGGGATGAACTTCATGAGACAACGGTACGCTGACGTTGGGGATGGGGGGAGGCGGCCTGCCCCACCGCCCACACGAGCACGGCCCCCGCCCTCTTCCCCGAGCGTAGGCACCGCGCGCTAACGAAAAATAAAAGGGAACCGCGACGGCACCCCCACCCACACCCCACGGCCACCTCCCGCCCCCCTTGCAACGAAACGTTGACGCCCGGCTCCCCATGCTGGGGCAGTTCAGATTTTCAGAGGCATCCACTTCGGGAGGAAGCTATGGCGAACAGGCAGGTGAGGCGGGCGGGCCGCCCCGTGTGGGCGGTGGGGCTGGTGGGCCTGGGGCTGGTGCTGGGGGCGTGTTCGCGGTCCGATTCGCCGGACGCGAACGACCCCTACGCGGGCGGGCAGAGTTATCCCTGGAGCGACCGCCTGGACACCCCGGCGGGCGACCCCTACGCGGGCGGGCGCAGCTACCCGTGGGTCGGTGCCCACGCCCCGGCCCCCGGTCTTCAAGCGGCGGACGTGAGCAACGAAAATTATCTGTCGGACCTCACGTGGACCTCGGCGCAGAACGCCTGGGGACCCATCGAGAAGGACCGCAGCAACGGCGATAAACTCGGCGGGGACGGGCGCACGCTGACGGTCGGCGGGCAGACCTTCGCCAAGGGACTGGGCGTTCATGCCAACTCCGAGGTGAGCTACGCCCTGGGGGGCATGTGTAACGTCTTCACCGCGCAGGTCGGGGTGGACGACGAGGTGGGCAGCGCGGGCAGCGTCGTCTTCCAGGTGTGGAGCGGCACGGCGACCAAGCTCTACGACAGCGGCCTCCTGCGCGGCACCGACGCGGCGCGGGCCGTCAGTGTGGACGTGACGGGGGTGCAGAACCTGCGGCTGGTCATCACAGACGGCGGCAACGGGATCAGCTCCGACCACGCCGACTGGGCCGAGGCGAAGGTGAGCTGTCCGGCGCGGCAGCCCAGCGGGGACAACTTCCTCTCCGACCTGCCGTGGACCCTGGCGCAGAACAACTGGGGACCCATCGAGAGGGACCTCAGCAACGGCGAGAAGGCGCTGGGCGACGGGCGGGCGCTGACGGTCGGCGGGCAGACCTTCACCAAGGGGCTGGGCGTCCACGCGGTCGCCACCGTGGCCTACGCGCTGGGGGCACGCTGCACGACCTTCACCGCGCAGGTCGGCCTCGACGACGAGGTGGGCGACCGGGGCAGCGTCGTCTTCCAGGTGTTCGGCGATGGGGTCAAGCTCTACGAGAGTCCGGTGCGGCGCGGCGTGGACCCGGCCCTGCCCGTGAGCGTGAATGTAAGCGGGGTGCAGGAGTTGCGGCTGGTGACGGACAGCGCGGGCGACGGGGCGAGCTACGACCACGCCGACTGGGCCGAGGCGCGGGTGAGCTGCGCGACGGACACCACCCCGCCCGCCGCGCCGGGAGGTCTCACCGCCGTCCCCGGTGCGGACGGCATCGCGCTGGACTGGGGCGACAATACGGAGGCCGACCTGGGCGGCTATCTGGTCTTCCGAGCGGCACTGCCCGACGGTCCCTTCACTGCCCTCACCCCGCAGCCGGTGGCGGCCTCGGCGTACAGCGACCCGGCACCCGAGGGCGTGCGGTCGTACTACCAGGTCGTCGCGGTGGACACGAGCGGCAACCGTTCGCTCCCCGCCACCGCGAGCGCCATCCGCACGGGCACGGGCACGGCCACCCTGGAGGTCGAGAACCTCGACGGCGGCCCCTGGCCCGACCGGCTCGTCTTCAGCCGCATCGGCAGCCTGACGGCCCCGCCGAGCAATGGCGTTCACAATCTCGTCACCGTGCGCCTGAAAAGCACCGGGACCTCGATGCTGCGGGTGAGTGCCCTGACAGTGGGCGGCCCGTGGGCGGTGGACCCCGCCGTGACCCTGCCGCTCGACATCCCCACCGGGGGGCACGCGGACGTGCGGCTGCGTTTCACCGCCGAGGCGACGAAGGGGCACTTCGGCACCCTGACGGTGGGCACGAACGACGCGGCCACGCCCAACCGGGTGGTGCAGCTCGCCGGGCTGTGGCAGAGCCTGTCCGAGCAGAATCAGGAACCCAACATCTTCCAGATCAGGGACGCCTTCGGGTACACCTTCGGCTTCCTGGGGGGCGAGACCACCTTCGACCAGCTCGGGCTGGTGCGGGCACAGGGCGACGAGGTGCTCGCGCCCTACTGGCAGCGCGCCGACGAGACCCAGCCCGTCACCGTTCGGCAGCTCGCGGCGTACCACACCCAGGGGCAGACGGCCACCCTCTCGTGGCATGACAAGCGCAACGCGACCGCCCTCCCGGTCCTGACCCACGCGGGCGTGGACGGCCAGAGCGTGCTGCCCCGCCTGAACGGCTCCCAGGCGCTCGCGGTGGCGGGCTTCACGCCCACGGTGCCCACCTTCGGCCTCAAGGTGGACGGCGAGTGGAGCGACCCCCGGCGCAACAGCCAGACCGCCGACCGCTCGGCGGGGTGCGCGCGGCCCTGCGGCCAGCACCTACGCTTCTACCGGGCCAAAGACCGCGCCGGGGCCGTGATGCCGAACACCTACTTCATGATCATGGACTATGCGGGCATCAACTACGATTACAACGACAACATCTACGTGATCGGCAACATCAAGCCCGCGCCCGTGCTCCTCAACGTGGGCGGCCCGACCTTCACCGACCCTGCTGGGAACGTGTGGCTCTCCGACCGGGACCAGAACGGCGACGCGCCCTACCTCCCCGCGTCCGCCGTGAACGAGGGCAACCACGCCTCCGGCATCGAGATCGCGGGCACCGACAACGACCTGCTCTACCGCACCTACCGGGGCAACGTGGGCACCGTCACCCCGCGCCAGATCGTGTACAACGTGCCCATCGACAACGGCACCTACCTCGTGCGGCTGCACTTCGCCGACCTCGCGCACACCACGGCGGGGCGGCGGGTCTTCGACGTGACGGCGGAGGGCACCCTGCGGTTGGACGACCTCGACATCGTGGCCCGCAGCGGCGGCGGGCGCACGGCCCTGGCGGTGGACCTCCCCGGCGTGACCGTCAGCGACGGCAAACTCACGCTGGACCTCGCCGCCTCCGTGGACTACCCGGCGCTGTCGGGCGTCGAGATCGTGCGCTGAGGGGACGGGGAGGGGGAAGGCGGATCGGCCTTCTCCCCCTCCCCGTGGTGCCCCTCTAACGGTTGACTCCTGACAAGGGACAGAACAAGAGGCAGGGGAAAGGAACAAGATGCACAAGCTCTCGGTAAGGCAGGTGCGGCGGTCGGCCCTGTGGGTGGGGATGATGCTCGGGCTGGCCGCGTGCGCCCGCTCGGACACGGCGGGGACGGAGGCGGAGGTGGCGGGCTTTCCCTGGAGCGACCGCCTGGAGACCCCGGCGGGCGACCCCTACGCGGGCGGGCGCAGCTACCCCTGGGAGGGCGTCCGCACCGGGGCGACCGGGCTGGCGGCGGCGGAGGTAAGCGGCGAGAACTTCCTGTCGGACCTGACGTGGACCTCGGCGCAGAACGCCTGGGGACCCGTGGAGAAGGACCAGAGCAACGGCGACAAGTTCGCCACCGATGGCCGCTCGCTGACGGTCGGCGGGCAGACCTTCAGCAAGGGGCTGGGCGTCCATGCCAACTCCGAGGTGAGCTACGCGCTGGGCGGCATGTGTAACGTCTTCACCGCTCAGGTTGGGGTAGATGACGAGGTGGGGAGCGGGGGCAGCGTCGTCTTCCAGGTGTGGAGCGGCACGGCGACCAAGCTCTACGACAGCGGCCTCCTGCGGGGCACCGACGCGGCGCGGGCGATCAACCTGGACATCACGGGTGTTCAGGACCTGCGCCTGGTCGTCACAGACGGCGGCAACGGGATCAGCTCCGACCACGCCGACTGGGCGGCGGCGAAGGTGAGCTGTCCGCCCCGCACGCCGGGCCGCGAGAGCTTCCTTTCAGACCTGACGTGGACCTCGGCCCAGAATGCCTGGGGGCCGCTGGAGCGCGACCGCAGCAACGGCGAGCAGGGGTCGGGCGACGGGCGGGCGCTGACGGTCGGCGGGCAGGTCTTCAGCAAGGGGCTGGGCGTCCACGCCCGCAGCGAGGTGAGCTACGCGCTGGACGGCGCGTGCAGCGTCTTCACCGCGCAGGTCGGGGTGGACGACGAGGTGGGCGATCGGGGGGCGGTCGTCTTCCAGGTGTGGAACGGCACGGCGACCAGGCTCTACGACAGCGGCGTGGTCACGGGGACCGAGGCGGCGCGGGCCGTCAACGTGGACGTGACGGGCGTGGGGAACCTCCGGCTCGTCGTGACCGACGGCGGCAACGGCATCAGCTACGATCACGCCGACTGGGCGGGGGCGCGGGTGACGTGCGCGCCGGACAGCCGCCCGCCCGCCGCGCCGACCGGCCTCACGGCGACCCCCACCCAGGGTGGCATCGCCCTCGCCTGGGGCGATGTCGCGGACGCCGACCTCGCGGGCTACCGGGTGGAGCGCGCGGCGCGGGAGGGCGGTCCTTTCGCCCCCGCCACGCCGGGCACGCTGACGGCCTCGAACCTCAGCGACCCGCACGCGCCGGAGGATTCCCCCTCCTTCTACCGGGTGCGGGCGGTGGACGCGGAGGGGAACGTGTCGGCCCCGGCCACGGCAAGCACCACGCGGCCCCGGACCCCGGCGGCAAACACCTTCACCTTCACGGCGGTCGCTCCTCAACCCCACAACGTCTCCGAGGCGCAGGGCCGGATGGTGAACGGGCGCATCTACACCTTCGGGGGCTTCGACAGCCTCAAGAGCTGCTGCACACCGACCAACCGCGCCCTCGTGTACGACCCGGCGGCGAACACCTGGACGGCCCTCGCGCCGCTGCCCGACCGGGGCGGCACCCACATGGGCATCGCCAGCGACGGGGCGTTCATCTATATCGCGGGCGGCTACCTCGCCAACTCGGCCTGGAACGGGCAGGTCTTCGGGGCGCGGGCGGTGTGGCGCTACTCCATCGCGGACAACACCTACACCCGGCTGCCCGACCTGCCCGTGGAGCGCTCGGCGGGGCAGCTCGAACACCTCGGGGGGCGGCTGCACTACTTCGGCGGCACCAACCTCGCGCGCACCCAGAATGTGGGGGACCACTACGTGCTGGACCTCGCGGCGGGGGCGACGAGCTGGACCACCGCCGCGCCGCTGCCCAACCCCCGGCACCACCTGGGGTCGGCGGTGCTTGGCGGCCTGATCTACGCGGTCGGGGGGCAGTACGCCCACGACGAGCACTCCACCACCCAGCCCACCCTGAACGTCTACGACCCGCAGACGAACACCTGGGCCACCCGCGCGCCGCTTCCCCGTGCACGCGGGCACATCTCGAACTCGACCTTCGTGCTCGGCGGGCGGCTCATCGTGGCGGGCGGCGAGGTCTCGCACGGGCGCTCGGTGGCCGACGTGAGCGCCTACGACCCGCAAATGGACACCTGGACGGCGCTGACCCCGCTGCCCTCGGCCCGCTCGTCGGGGGTGGCGGCGGCGACCGGCGCGGGCTACGTGTACTCGGGCGGGAGTTGGACGAAGACGGGCTGGCGTGCCACACCCTGAGACCGCCCACCGCCCCGACGACCGCCGGGAGACGAGACGGCGGGGCGAGGAAGGCACGGTCGGAGGCGGGCGGGACCTGATCTGGCGAGGGGCCGCCCCGGTTCGGGGGGAGCCGGGCGCGGCGGGGCAGGTCTGCGCGGTCGTGCTCACCTACAACCGCCGGGACCTCCTGCGGGAGTGCCTGGGGGCCGTTACCGGGCAGACCTGCCCCCCCGACCACGTGCTCGTGGTGGACAATGCCTCGACCGACGGCACGGGAGAGCTGCTGCGGGCCGCCTTTCCGGGGGTGGAGGTCGTGCGGCTGGAGCACAACGCGGGGTCCGCGAGCGGCTTCCACACCGGGCTGGAGGCGGCATACCGGCGCGGCTTCGGGTGGGTCTGGCTGATGGACGACGACGTGACGCCGGAGCCGGGGGCGCTGGGTGCCCTGATCGGCGGGGCCGGGCGGCTCGGCGGGGCCGGGGAGGAGGTGGGCTTCGTGTGCAGCCGCGTGGTGGGCACGAACGGTGCGTCCATGAACGTCCCCGGCGTGGACGGGCGGCCCGGCCCCAACCTGTACCCCGAGTGGGAGACCCACCTCGCGCTGGGCGTGGTCCGGCTGCGGCAGTCCACCTTCGTCTCGATCCTCCTGCCGCGCGACACGATCCGCGAGGTGGGCCTGCCCCTGCGCGACCTGCATACCTTCGGCGAGGACACCGAGTACACGCTCCGCATCACGAATGTCCGTCCCGCGTATCTGGTCGGCGGGAGCGTCGTGACCCACCACCGGGCACGGCAGGCTCCCCTCGACATCGCCCTGGAGACGGACCCCGCGCGGCTCCCGGCCCACTTCCACAAGCTGCGAAACGACGTGTACATCGCCCGGCGGTACTACGGACGCCGCCGGGTGCTGGCGCTCTATCTGGACGGCCTGCGGCGTCTGCCCCGGCTGCTCACCCTGCCCCACGGACCACGGCGGGCGGCCCTGACCCTGCTCGCGCTCGCGGCGGGGGCCTTCTTCTGGCCGCCGAAGGAGCCGCCCCTGTCCGGGGCCGAGGTTCGGACCAAACGTCCGGCACGCACCGGGGCCGTTTGAGCGACCGCTGAGCGACCGCCGGGGTCTCTGCCGGAAACTTCAGGGAAAGGTGCCCTCCAGATCAGAGGTCCGTTGACTCGGCGTGTGGACGCCGAAGCCCCGCGCGGAGATCACGCCGTTCCGGGTCAGGGGTCGCCGGGGACGGGCGGCCCGCCCAGCGTCGCTGCGGTTGTTCTCCACCAGACCCCAGCCGCTCGACATGAACGTGGGCGTCTCGTACAGGAGGGTATTTCAGCCCGGCGGCGGGACCCAGCTCCACATGGGGCGTCTGGCCGCACGCGAAGGGCAGCAGGGGCAGCGTGGGCAGGGCGAGCGGCGCAGTGGGTCACGGGTCTCCTCCAGGGGAAGTGGGGAGCGCCGGAGTGGGCGTGTCCTGAATGGGGCGTCAGCCTCACCGGGAGGCCCCGAGCCGCGAACCCGAAGTCTGAAGGGATGAGAGAGGCCCTGACCGCGCGTGCCAGGGCCTCCGATCTGCATGTCCGGTGGTCTGCCCTTCCGGGCCGTCCGGCGTTCTGCCCTCCTCCCCTCCTCCTGTGGACTCCCCTACTCCTGGCCCGGCCCCAGCGTGACGTTCGCCGCCCGCACCTTCTGCTGCCAGCGCGTGTACTCCTGGGCCTCGGTCTCCAGCGTGATGGGGCCGGGGAGCCGGGTGTTGCCCGCGCACCGCGCGCAGTGGGGGAACCAGAAGGGATTCTGGGCCGTGGGGGACTGGAGGGGCCTCGCCCAGCCGACCACATTGTTCCGCATGGAGTTGTTGAAAAAGGTCTGCCGCCGCTGGTCGCCGTGCAGGTCCCAGACGTAGATGCCGACGTTCTGCGAGGCGATGGGCGTGCCGTCGGGAAGCAGGCCGCTGGAGATCACGCGGTTGTCGTAGGCCTCGATGTTGTGCCCGGCGGCGATGGCGATGCCCTGGTTGGAGGTGCCGACGATCTGGTTGCGGTAGGCGCGCAGGTACGCCGACGCGCCCTCGCGGGTGCTCGCGGACCCGTCGCCCAGCATGATGCCGCCGCCGCCGAACTTGGCCGTGGCCGCGCGGGTCGGGTACGCCCCCTGGATGTAGTTGTCGTGGATGGCGATGGGGCTGGCGGGCGTGCCGCTGGAGACGTACATGTTGATGACTTCCTCGACCCGGCTCTTGCCCGGCTCGTTGATGATCTCGTTCCAGGCGATCTCGGCCCGCGAGATGTTCTTCACGTCGTTGAACTGCGCGAACTGCACCCGGTAGAAGCCGGTGTCCGAGAAGCTGTTCGGGCCGTCGCTGTAGCGCCCGTCGATATTGCGCGCCCGGTTCCGCACGATGCGAACGGTCTGGCCCTTCGCCCGACTTCCCAGGTACTTGTGGAAGTACATGCCCGACGTGCCCACCATCTCGTTGTTCTCGACGGTGGCGCTCTCGAAATCCTCGAGGTGCAGGAAGTAGCCGGGCGTCTGGCGGGCGCTGGCGGGCAGACCGGGGTTGAGGCCGACCCCGCGCGTGTGGCGCACCGTCACGTTCGCCCGACGGTAACGGCTGCGGATGAGTGGCCCCCGGCTGCGGATGTTGGAATACTCGATCACCACGGGTTCGTTCGTCATGATGCCGACGGCGGGCGTTCCCGGATCGAGGCTCTCCCAGTTGCCCCGGTACGTGCCGCCCTTGGTGATCACGAGGGGGCCGCTGTACTTGATCTCGGCAGTCTGGGCCTGGGTGCCCTGGGCCTGGGAGGTCCCGGCGGTGCCCACTGCCGCCCCCACCCCCAGCAGCAGGGCCGACAGCAGGGCGAGGCGTGGGCGGGCCGGGGCCTGATGGCGAGGCTTGTTCATGATTCAGACTGTGCCCGCCCACCCGCTTCCGATTCGCTAATGGCGGCCCCGACCCCCTCCCACCCCAGGTCACGGCTGAGCTGTGGCCGGACCCCGGTGCCGGGGACTGGGCCGCCCCCGGTCACGTCCGCCTGGGGCGGGGAGCGGGGGGGCGGGCCAGCGTTAGCCCTGGCGTAACGCCGCGCCACGCACGCTGGGGGCGTCCTGCCACGGCAGTCAGGATGGGCCGGGCATCAGAGGCGGCCCCACAGCACATCCGGCACGCGCCCCGTGCCGCACAGGGAGGAAGGTATGAGCGTAGCCCTGATCACAGGCTCGGCGGGACTCATCGGCTCGGAGGCGGCGCGCTTCTTCGCGGGCCTCGGGATGGACGTGGTGGGCCTCGACAACGACATGCGGCGGTACTTCTTCGGGGAGGAAGCCTCGACCCGCTGGAACCGCAGCCGTCTGGAGCGTCAGGTGGGCAACTACTCCCACCACGACGTTGACATCCGCGACTATCCGGCGCTGGAGGCGATCTTCAGGCGCTATGGCCGCGACATCTCGCTCGTGATCCACACGGCGGCGCAGCCCTCGCACGACTGGGCGGCGCGCGAGCCGTTCGTGGACTTCTCGGTGAACGCGAACGGCACCCTCAACCTGCTGGAGGCCACCCGCCAGCACTGCCCGGAAGCGCCCTTCATCTTCACCTCCACGAACAAGGTGTACGGCGACACGCCGAACGCCCTGCCGCTGGAGGAGCTGGAGACGCGCTGGGAGATCGACCCGGCGCACCGCTACTCGCCGGGCATCGCCGAGGACATGAGCATCGACCAGAGCAAGCACTCGCTGTTCGGGGCGTCGAAGGTGGCCGCCGACGTGCTGGTGCAGGAATACGGGCGCTACTTCGGGATGATGACCTCCTGCTTCCGGGGCGGGTGCCTCACGGGTCCCAACCATTCGGGCACCCAGCTTCACGGCTTCCTCGCCTACCTGATGAAATGCGTGATGACCGGCACGCCCTACACGATCTTCGGGTACGGGGGCAAGCAGGTGCGCGACAACATCCACTCGGCGGACCTGATCGCGGCGTTTTACGAGTTCTACCAGCGCCCGCGCTCAGCGGAGGTCTACAACATCGGCGGCGGGCGCGAGAGCAACTGCTCGATGCTGGAGGCCATCGCCGAGGGCGAGCGCATCACGGGCCGCAAGCTCGACTTCACCTATCTGGACGACAACCGCAGCGGCGACCACATCTGGTACGTCAGCGACCTGGCGAAGTTCAAGGCGCACTACCCGGCGTGGGGCATCTCCTACGACGTGCCGCGCATCCTGCGCGAGATGTACGAGGTCAACGAGGAGAGGTGGGCACCCGCATGATCAACCTCGGCGCGCATTCCGTCCTCGGCGTCAGGGTTCATGCCGTGGACTACGACCACGCCGTCGCCACGATCCTCGCCGCCGCGCGGGAACGGCGGCCCCTCGCGGTGAGTGCCCTGGCCGTCCACGGGGTGATGACGGGCTTCACCGACCCCGAACACGCCCGGCGGCTCAACGGGCTGGACCTCGTGGTGCCCGACGGCCAGCCCGTGCGCTGGGCGCTGCGGCTCCTCCACGGACGTGCCCTGCCCGACCGGGTGTACGGCCCCGAACTCACCCTGCGGACGGCGCGGGCGCTCGCGGGGGAGGGCCTCTCCGTGTATCTGTACGGCAGCACCCCGGCGGTGCTGGAGAGGTTCGCGGACAACCTGCGGGCGCAGTTTCCGGGGCTGCGGGTGGCGGGGATGGAGGCCTCGCGCTTCCGGTCCACCTCCCCGGAGGAGCAGGGGGAGATCGCCCGCCGCATCCGCGAGTCGGGGGCGAGCGCCGTCTTCGTGGGGCTGGGCTGTCCCCGGCAGGAGGCCTGGGCCTTCGAGTACCGGGACCTCGTGGGGCTGCCGATCCTCGCGGTGGGGGCGGCCTTCGACTTCCACGCGGGCACGCTCGCGCAGGCCCCCAGGCGGATGCAGAACCTCGGGCTGGAGTGGCTCTTCCGGCTCGTGCAGGAGCCGAAACGGCTGTGGCGGCGCTACGTGCTGCTCAACCCCCTCTTCACCCTGAACCTGCTGCTTCAGGCGGCGCGGGTGCGCTCCTTTCCGGTCGCCCTGCCCGACGGCAGCGAGCGGCCCCTGCGGTACGGCTAGGACCCGGCCCGTGCCCCGCCCGCGCCCGGCTCTCTCCCCGGCCCGCCGCCCGTGGTCCCGGCGTGCGGGCCGGAAGGGGCGGGCCGCGTGAGCCTGCGCCCGGACGCCAGGATTCTCGTCCTGTACCCGCCGGGGGCGCTGGGAAGGGCGCTCGTGGACCGGCTGACATGGGCGGGGCACGCCCAGCTCACCGTGGCGCGGGGGCTGGACCTGCGGGAGAAGGAGGCGGTCCTCGCCCTGTTCGAGGCCGAGTTGCCCGACCTCGTGTTTCTCATGCCGGCGAAGGTGTGCGGTCCCTTCGACCTGCAACCCGCCCAGTGGCTCCACGACAACCTGACGAGCGCGGCGAACGTGATCCACGCGGCGTACCTGTACGACGTGGAGAAGCTGCTGTGCGTCGACGGGGGGGCCACCTTCATGGACCCCGTGGCGCTGCCGCCCGCCGCCGGGCAGTGGGCCGCCGAGTTCCTGGGGGAGGTGTGGCGGGCGGACGCGGTGACGCGTGGTGCCGTCACCGAGCTGTGTGACAGCTACCGCCTCCAGTACGGCTGCAACTTCGTCAGCGCCGTGGCCGGGCACGTCTACGGGCCGGGGGTGAACTTCGACGGGCCGGGCCACCCCCTCGTGCCCACCCTGCTGCGGGAGGTGCGCCGGGCGCGGGACGGCGGGGCACCGGAGCTGCGGCTGCTCGGCCACGCCGGGGCCAGAGCCGACCTGCTGCACCTGCACGACCTCACCGACGCCTGCCTGTTCCTGATGGAGCAGGTCTCGGAGTCGGGGCCGGTCGCCGTGGGGGCGGGTCCGGGTCTCCCCCCCACCCTCGCCGAGGTGGCCGACCTCGTGCGGGCCGACGCCGGGTACGGGGGCGCGGTGACGTTCGGGGGCGTGACGTCCGGCGGCCAGACCCTGCCGGGGGCGGGGCGTCCCCCCCTCGGCGAGGGGCCGCTGCACCGGGCGGGCTGGCGGGCCACCGTGCCGCTCCCGGACGGGCTGCGCGAGACCTGGCGCTGGTACGCGGGGCAGACCGCCGCGCCCTGAGGGCGTGTGGGGGCCGTTTATTTTTCGTTAGCGCCCGACTGCCTAGCCTGCCCACGTCGGACCTACGCGGCACCTCACGCCGTCACCGGGGGACGGGAGACAGGGCACCGAGACAGGGCACCAGGCTCCCGAAGAGATTCGGAGGGGGACAGACTATGCGAAGCACACAGACGATGCCGGAAGCGTTGCCGGAGAGGTTGCAGGACGGATTGCGGGTGGCGGTGGTGGGCACCGGGTACGTGGGGATGGGCACCGCCGTCATGCTGGCGTACCTCGGCCACGACGTGGTGGGCGTGGACATCGACGAGCGCAAGGTCGAGATGCTGGGCCGGGGCGAACTGCCCATCTACGAGCCGGGCCTCGACGCGCTGCTCGTCGCCAGCCAGCCCCGCTTGCGCTGGACGAGCGACTACGCCTCGGCGATCCCCGACGCGGACGTGATCTTCATCTGCGTGGGGACGCCCCCCCTGCCCGGCGGGCAGCCCAACCTGCGCTACGTGGCGGACGCGGCGCAGAGCGTGGCGCGGCACCTCAACGGCAAGTTGCAGGTCGTGGTGAACAAGAGCACCGTGCCCGTGGGCACCGGCGATTGGGTCTCGCGCCTGCTGGAGGAACACGCCGTCGGCTACCACACCAACCGCTACGCGGTGGTCAGCAATCCCGAGTTCCTGCGCGAGGGCACGGCCCTGCACGACAGCCTCTACCCCGACCGCATCGTGCTGGGAAGCGGGCACGCGGAGGGCATCGCCCGCCTCGCGCAGCTCTACGCGCCGCTGCTGGAGCAGAGCTTCGCGCCGCCCCTGTGCGCGCCGCGCCCGGCGGGCTACACCCGGCCCGAACTCGTGACGACCAGCCTGAGCAGCGCCGAGATGATCAAGTACGCGGCGAACGCCTTCCTCGCCCTCAAGATCAGCTTCGCCAACGAGATCGCGGGCCTGTGCGAGCACGTGGACGCCGACATCGCGGAGGTCACGCACGGCATCGGCTTCGACCGCCGGATCGGCCACCGCTTCCTCGCCGCCGGGGCCGGGTGGGGCGGAAGCTGCTTCGGCAAGGACACCTCGGCCCTGATCAGCACCGGAAGCGAGTACGGCTACGACATGCCCATCCTGGACGCCGCCGTGCGGGTCAACCGCCGCCAGCGCCACCTCGTCATCACGAAGCTCCAGCGCCACCTGCACCGCCTTCAGGGCAAACGGGTCGCCGTGCTGGGGCTGGCCTTCAAGCCCAACACCGACGACCTGCGCGACGCGCCCGCCCACGACTGCATCGAGCGTCTGACGGCCCTGGGCGCGAAGGTGGTCGCCCACGATCCGGTGGCGCTGCCCGCCGCCCGGCGCGAGTGGACCCACCTCCAGTACGAGGAGGCGGACAGTGTGGAGGCGGCCCTGCGCGGCGCGGACGCCGTACTCGTGATGACCGAGTGGGACGAGTACCGGGACCTCGACTGGGAGACGGCCCTGCGCGGGATGCGCAATCGGCTGGTGATCGACACCCGCAACGTCCTGCGGCGCTGGCCCGAGCACAGCACCGTCGAGCAGATCGGGCGCCGCGTGCGCCTCGCGGGTGGAGTGCCCGCATGACGCGCGTGCTCGTCACGGGCAGCGCGGGCTTCGTCGGCTCACACCTCGTCGAGCGCCTCCTCGGGGACGGGCACCACGTCGTCGGCGTGGACAACTACCTCAGCGGCCAGCGGGGCAACACGGAGCTGTTTCTCGGGCATCCCCGCTTCACGTTCATCGAGGCCGACGTCAGCCTGGGACTCCCCTACGCGGGCGAGCGCCTGGACTGGGTGCTGCACTTCGCCTCGCCCGCCAGCCCGCCGCACTACCAGCAGTTCCCGGTCGAGACGCTGATGGTCGGCGCGCAGGGGACGCAGAACGCGCTGGACCTCGCCCTGGGGCACGGCGCGCGCTTCATGGTCGCCTCCACCTCGGAGGTGTACGGCGACCCCCAGGTCCACCCCCAGCCCGAGGACTACTGGGGCCACGTTAACCCTAACGGGGTGCGGAGCTGCTACGACGAGGCCAAGCGCTACGCCGAGGCCGTGACGATGGCGTACCACCGCCACCACGGGCTGGACACGCGGATCATCCGCATCTTCAACACCTACGGCCCCCGGATGCGCGCCGACGACGGACGGGTGGTGACGAACTTCGTGCATCAGGCGCTGCGGGGCGAGGCGCTGACGGTGTACGGGGACGGCTCGCAGACGCGCTCCTTCCAGTACGTGGACGACCTCGTGGAGGGCATCGTGCGGCTGATGGGGGTGACGTACCACGGGCCGGTGAACCTGGGCAACCCCGACGAGTTCACGGTGCTGGAGTTCGCCCGGCTGGTCCGCGACCGCGTTGGTCCGGGGCTGGAGATCGTCCACCTGGAGGCGGCGCAGGACGACCCGCAGCAGCGGCGGCCCGACATCACGCTGGCGCGCGAGCTGCTGGGCTGGGCACCGCGCGTGCCGCTCCGGGAGGGACTGGAGGCGACGGTCGCCGCCTTCCGGGAGGCGGGGCCGCCGCGTGGCCCCCGGGCGGACGGCGTCTGGGCCGCGACCTGAGAGGAAGGGTGCCTGTGAGACGGCGGGACGGCGGATAAGGACCAAGACATGACGCGCAACATCGTGATCTACCACGAGGACCTCCTCGCCTACTCCGAGACCTTCATCCTCAACCAGGGCGAGGCATTGCGGCAGTTCAGGCCCTACTACGTCGGCACGCGCCGGGTGGACGGCATCCCCACGCCGCCGGAGCGCACCATCGTCCTCAACGACCGCCCCCTCACCGGACGCCTCGCCGAGCTGTGGTACAAGGCGACCGGCCTCGCGCCCCACCTCGACCGACGCCTGCGCGAGCTGCGGCCAGGGCTGATCCACGCGCACTTCGGCTCCAACGGGGTGATGGCTCTGCCGCTGGTCCGCCGTCTGCGCCTGCCGCTGATCGTGACCTTCCACGGCTTCGACGCCACCACCCGCGACGAACTCCTCCTCGCCTCGGACTCGCTCCGGAACCGCCGCCTCGTCACCCGGCGCCCGCAACTGATCGCGTCGGGGGCGCTGCTCATCGCCGTGTCCGAGCATATCCGGCGGCAACTGCTGGACCGGGGCTACCCACCGCACCGGGTCGTCACGCACTACAACGGCATCGACACACGGGCCTTCACACCCGCCCCGGAGATGCCGCGTGAGAACCTCGTGCTGTTCGTGGGCCGCTTCGTGGAGAAGAAGGGCACCGAGTACCTGCTGCGCGCGATGCGGGCGGTGCGGGAGCGGGTGCCCGACGCGCGGCTGGTGCTCGTCGGGGACGGACCGCTGCGCGGCGAACTGGAGGGGCTGGCGCGCGAGCTGGGACTGGGGCCGGGGCCGGACGTGCGTTTCGTGGGCCGGCAGACGCCGCAGGAGGTGCGGGCCTGGATGGCGGCGGCGCGGGTGTTCTGCCTGCCCAGCGTGACGGCCCGCAGCGGCGACACCGAGGGGCTGCCCACCGTGCTGCTGGAGGCGCTGGCGATGGGGGTGCCCACCGTGACGACACGCAGCGCGGGCAACCCCGAGGCGGTCACGGACGGCGAGACCGGGCTGGTGGTGCCCGAGCGCGACGCGGCGGGGCTGGCCCACGCCCTGACGCGGCTGCTGCTCGACCCGGCACTGCGCGGGAGCCTGAGCGCGGCGGCCCTGAACGACGTGCGGGCGCGCTTCGATGCCGGGCAACAGGCGCGGGGGCTGGAGGCGCTCTACATCCGGGCGGTGGAGCGCGCCGCCAGCGCCGGTGAGGGTGCCCAGCGCCCCGCCCGCGACGCCGAGGCGCTGGACCCCACATGAGGGGCCTCGCGTGAACAACCTGCGGCAGAAGACCTTCCGGGCCATTCAATGGAGCTACGTCTCCTTCCTCACGAACCTGCTGCTCGCGCCCGTGTTCGCGGCGGCGCTCGCCCGGCTGCTCACGCGGGAGGAGTTCGGGCTGTTCGCCATCGGCCTGAGCCTGTACGCGGTGGGCCAGTACCTTGCGGACTTCGGGATCGGGGCGGCGCTCGTGCAGAAGCGCGACCTCACCGAGGAGGACATCCGGGCGGGCTTCACGTCCTCGCTGGGGTTGGGACTCCTCGCCACCGTTCTGGCCTGGCTCGCCGCGCCGCTCGCCGGGCGCTTTTTCAACAACCCCGACGTCGTGCCGCTGTTCCGGGCCTTCGCGTGCCTGTACGTCGTCGCGTCGCTGGCGGCGGTCTCGACCAGCCTGCTGCGGCGTGCCCTGCGCTTCAAGCCGCTCGTGTTGGCCGACGTGAGCGCCTACGTGATCGGGCAGGGCGTTTGCGGCCTGGGCGCGGCGGCCCTGGGCTTCGGGGCCTACAGCCTGGTGATCAGCGTCGGCGTGCAGGCCGTGGTCCAGCTCGCCGTCAGCTACGCCTACGGGCGGCACGGCTTCGGCCTCACCTTCCGCCCCGCCGCCTACCGCGACCTGTACGCCTTCGGGGGGCGCGCCTCGCTCGTGAGCTTCCTCGAGTTCCTCAGTGTCAACCTCGACACCTTCATGATCGGGCGGCTGTACGGGGCCGCCGCCCTGGGACTGTACAACCGGGGCTACAACACCGTCTACGCCCCGATGATCTCGCTGGCGCGCAGCCTGACGCGGGTGCTCGCCCCGTCCTTCAGCGCGGTTCAGCACGACCGGCCCCGCCTGCGCGGCGCGTACCTCTCGGGGCTGCTGGCGCTCTCCACGGTCCTCTTCAGCGCGGCGGCGGTCGTATTCGTCTCGGCGCGGGAGATCGTCCTCGTGCTGCTGGGCGAGCCGTTTCTCGACGCCGTGCCCATCGTGCGGATGATGGCGCTGTTCATCCCCTTCCCGGTCCTGAGCAACCTCTCGGCGGTCCTCGCCGAGGCGACCGCGCACCTCGGTGCCAAGCTCGCCCTTCAGAGCGTCTACCTGCTGGGGCTGGCGGCGGCCTTCTGGGGCGTGTACCGGCTCGGGTGGGGCGTCGTCGCCTTCGCGGGGGTGCTGGTGGTGATGGGGGCCTGCCGCAGCGCCGCGTATGCCGTGCTCGCCCGGCGCATTCTCGGGGGCGGCGGGCGGGAGATCGGGCGGGCCTACGGCCTGGGGCTGGCGTGCGGCCTGAGCGTGGGTGCCGTGACGTTCGCCGCCGTGTCCCTGCTCCACGCGGCGGGCGTGTCCCCCTGGCTGATCTTCGTGCTGGAGGGGCTGCTTGGCGCGGCGCTGCTCCTCGTGCTGGCGCTGTTCGGTCCCTCCCCCGAGTTACGACGTTACGCCCGCCCGCTCGCCCGCCGGGCACAGGACAAAGTGCGCGGGTGGCTGGGTGCCATCGGCCTCCCCGAGAAGCGGGTGTGACTCCCCATAGAAAGGCAGGGCCAAGACAGATGACTCATCTTCCCCGTTCCAACTCCCCAAGGACCGACTCCACCCCTCCCTTCCCGGACCTCCCGGCACGAGAGGGGGGTGTCGGTGCCGTCGTCGTGACCTACAACCGCAAGGCCCTGCTGGAAAAGTGTCTGCGGAGCCTGCTCGCCCAGACGGCATCCCTCGACCGCATCTACGTGGTGGACAACGCCTCGACCGACGGCACACCGGACATCATTCCCAGCGACGACCGCGTGACCTACCTGCGGCTGCCGCAGAACCTGGGCGGAGCCTACGGCTTCGCGCGCGGGGTGGAACTGGCCCTGAAGGGCGATCACACCTCCCTGTGGTTGATGGACGACGACTGCCTGCCCGAGCCGGAGGCTCTGGCCGAGCTGCTGGCCTACGGGAACGGCGTGGAGGTCCGGTGCAGCGCCGTGCTGGCCCGCGATGGCCGCTACGACCTGTATCACCGCCGCCGTTTCGACGCCCTGCGGCTCAAGGAGGACAACCTCCCCGCGCGCGAGTACGCCGTGAGTGGTGCCACCGTGGACCTGTTCACCTTCGTGGGACCCCTGATCCCGACCGAGGTCATCCGGCGCGCGGGTCTGCCCGTGGATAACTTCTTTTTCGCCTACGACGACTTCGAGTACGCCCTGCGGCTGCGGCGTCTGGGTGTGGGGGCGCGGCTGGTGCCCTCAAGTCGGCTGTGGCACCACGGCAGCTTGTCGTGCCCGTCGCCGCGTGGCCCCTACAATCCCCTCAAGCACTACTACAACACCCGCAACCAACTGCTGGTGTACCGCGAGTACGGCACCTCCGCGCCCTGGTATGTCCTGCGGTTCGCGGTCAAGACGGCGGGCGCGTTCATCCGGTTGATGCAGCACCGCGAGTTGAGCGTGAACTCGGCCCGCACCGCCGCCCAGGCGCTCTACGACGCCCTGCGGGGCCGGGCCTACGTGCGACCGCCTCCAACTGCGGCGGGCCGTTAAGACGGGAAGTGGGGCTGGCTGGAGCGGCACAAGAGACACCGGGAGCCTTCAGCAGGTTCCCGGTGTCCTTGAGGAGGTGAGGAGGAGGGGTTAAGGCCCGACCTTCACGCCATTGGCGCTGAGCTTGTCCTGCCAGCGCTGGTATTCCTGCCCCTCCATCTCCAGGGTGACGGTCCCGATGTTCTGGTTACCGCCGCACACCGTCCCATTGACGCCGCAGTGGGGCAGCCACGTGGGGTTGTTGACCGTCTTGCCGTCGGCCAGCACGCGGGTCCAGCCCACCACGTTGTTCTCCAGGCGGTTGCCCGCGAAGGTGGGCGGGGTCAGCGAGCGGGCACCGTGCAGGTCCCACACGTACAGGCCGACGTTGGCGGCGGGGAGGCGCTGACCGTCAGGCAGACGCCCGCTGGAGATCACGCGGTTGTTGTACACCCGGTTGTCCACGCCGCCGTCGATGGCGATGCCGTGGTTGGTGGTGCCGACGACCTGGTTGTTGTACACGCGGGTGTACCCGTTGTCGAGCGGGTCCGTGACCTTGCCGTCGCCCACCAGGATGCCGCCGCCGGGGTAGGAGGTGTCGGTGGTCGGCTTGTCGCTGTAGGCACCCTGAATGTAGTTGTCGTGGATCAGGAAGGGGCTGCTGGGGGTGCCGCTGGAGACGTAGAAGTTAATGTTCTCCTCGGTGCGGCTCTTGCCCGCCTCGTTGATGATCTCGTTCCAGGCGATCTCCACGTTGGGCAGCCGCTTGACGTCGTTGAAGAGGATCGCCTGCACCACGCTCACGGTGCCGTTGTACCCGCCGTTGCCGTCGCTGCGGCGTCCGTCCGTGTTCCTGAACCGGTTACGCAGGATGCGGATGCTGTCTCCCTGCGACGGGTCACCCAGGAATTTCCGCACGTAGATGCCGGTGCTGCCCTCGAAGTAGCTGTTCTCCACACGCAGGTTCAGGACTTCCTCGGCGTTGATGGCGCGCCCAGCCGTCTTGCCCGCGACATTCGGATTCAGGGCGTAACCGCGCACATTCCGCACCGTCAGGCGGTTGCTGAACCCGCTGATCAGGTTACCCCGGCTGCGAATGTTCGCGTTCTCGATGACGACGGGTTCCTTCGTGGCGATGTACACCGCCGTCTTGTTCTCCGTGGCTTCCCAGTTGCCGGAGTACGTGCCGCCCTTGGTGATCACGATGGGACCACCATAGACGACCTCGCCGGAGGCCTTGACGTTGCTCCCCGTGCAGTTCAGCAGAAGGGGGGCGGCCCAGTCCGCGTGGTCGTGGCTGATGCCGTCGCCGCCGTCGGTGACGACGAGCTTGAGTTCGGCCTTGCCCGACACGTCCACGCTCACACTCTTCGTCGCGCCCACGCCCGTCATCACGCCGCTGTCGTAGAGCTTCGCTCCGTCCGCCCACACCTGGAAGACCACGCTGCCCTTGCTTCCCACCTCGTCGTCCACACCCACATCCGCCGTGAAGGTCTCGCACTGACCCCCCAGGCTGAACGTCAGGCTGGAGGCCGAGTGGACACCGAAGCCCTGCGCGTAGGTCTCGCCCGCCAGCGTGAGGGTGCGTCCGTCGCCCTCACTCCTCTCCCCGGCGCTCTGGTTAATCTCGACCGGTCCCCAGCCGTTTGTGGCGTTCGTCCAGTTCTCCAGGCTGAGGCTGTTCGTCCCCGCGTCGAGCGTCAGGGCAGAGACGCCCGCGCCCGCCCCAGCCTCACTGCTCCAGCTATGGTCCTGCCCGTCGTACACGAACTCCGTTTCGGTGCTCGCGGCGGGCTGCTCGGCGGCGTCCTGAGTCGGGGAGGTCTGGCTTCCGCAGGCGGCCAGCCCCAGGGTGAGGGCCAGCAGACCGAGGGCGAGGGGGGCGTGGCAAAGGGTACGGGTACGGGTCATGAGGTCTCCAGGGTGTTGCGGACTCACCTTCACGGTGATCAGAAAGGCGTCATTTACGACGGGTCTACTGGTGGTGTGTGAACCAGACCCGCTGGGTCTTCGAGACAAAGCAACAGCTCACCGGCACGCGACTCGTCCTCGCGTGTCTTTGTTGTGGTCGCTCAGCTTCGTCGCCGCGTGCCGGGCCTTCCCAGCCGCGCAAGCGAACGTTAACGGCTTTTAATGATAGTTTTCTGTTGGAAATATCAAAATAAAACTCATCTTGGGACCCTCTGCCCATTCATGAACTGCCCCACGAAACTGTGTCAGGTTTTTGAAAGGGCGGCGGAAATGCGCCTTACACGAGGAAAAATGCGACTTAATGTTGTTGGAGATTTCCTGCCCCAGGATCGAACACCGAGGGAATGAAAGCAGAACCTCTTTTCAAGGCTCTCATCTCGCGCCATGCCTCGCGCTAGACGTTTAGGCGATGAGCCTACGGATTGTTAAAAATCTGGCACAGACGCTTGAAGAGGACTACGGATTTCTACAATTCATCCCATCGTCAGGAGCGTGACCGATCGGTCAGCATCTTCCGCCAGGTGCTATAAGTCCTCGGCGTCATCTCTACAAATCAGCACCCGATTGGAGCAGGGAGGGGATAGCAGGGCGCGTGCCGCCCCCACCTCCGCTCCAGCGCCGGCAGGGGTTAGACTGACCTTCAAAGATATGAAAGCGGGACAGCGCCGGCCTCGACCGGCTCGGATAGGAGGGTGTATGCCGCAGCGCCGCGCCTCTTTGTTCATCGCCCCGACGGTTCCGTGGCTGCTGCTGGCATGCAGTCAGGGGACCTCACCCGTGGAGAGCGATCCCTATGCGGGCGGTCGCTCCTATCCCTGGGAAGCCCACGCCTCCGCACAGCCCCTCGCCCTCGCTCCCGGCATCAATACCCTCCAGTACGAGACCCCCACCCTCGCCCGCAACAGTTGGGGACCGTTCGAGCGCAACCGCAGCAATGGCGAACAGCAGCCCGGCGACGGCAGGCCGCTCACCCTCAACGGCCAGACCTACGCGCAGGGCCTCGGTGTCCACGCGGGGAGTGAGTTGCGCTTCGACCTCAAGGGAACGAACGGGGCGAGGTGCAACAACTTCACGGCGGACATCGGGGTGGACGACGAGGTGGGAGGCCGGGGGTCGGTCATCTTCCAGGTCTGGGCAGACGGTACCCAGCTGTACGACAGCGGGGTGACGACGGGCGCGGGCGCGACGAAGCGGGTGAACGTCGGCGTGGTGGGACGGCAGGAACTCCGGCTGGTGGTGACGGACGGGGGCAATGGGATCAGCTACGACCACGCCGACTGGGCCGATCCGAAGCTGGAGTGCGCGACCACGAAGCCCGAAGCAGGCAGCCTGGATACGAGTTGGAATCCTGTGCCCACCTCCGGCCCCCTGAATACTGCCCTTCTGGAGCCGGACGGCAACGTGCTGACCGGGGACATCATCGCCCGGCAGCCGGACGGCAAGCGGCTGGTGGTGACGAACGTCACGGGCGGGAAGTTCGAGGTCCGGCGGTACAACCCGAACGGGAGCCTGGACACTGGCTACGGCCAGGGCGGCAGGGTGACAACCAACTTTGGGGCCGCCAATGGTCCCCTCTACGGGATCAGCCAGGGTGGTGCTCTCGACGCCGTCCTACAGCCGGACGGCAAGCTCATCGTGGTGGGTGGGGGCCTCGGTCCGAGTGGCAACAGCGACTTCGCGCTCGCCCGTTACACTCCGAACGGCAGCCCGGACATGTCCTTCGGGTCGGACGGACTGGTGTTCACCGACCTCGCGCCGTTGCAGGACAACCCATACCCCCAGCCCTTCGGCAGTGTCGAAGAGGCCCGACAGGTGGCCCTGGGACCCGGCGGCACCATCGTGGTGTCGGGACCGTACGAGAACATGTTCCTTCCCAGGGCGGCGGGGGCAATGGCCCGCTACAGACCCGACGGCTCGCCGGACACCAGCTTCGCGGGCAGCGGTCTGACTCGGGTCACTGGGGACGGGGGCATCTCCTTCGTCGTGGAACCCAATGGAGACATGATTCTGGCGCTCGGGGGCCGCGCCACGGCCTACGTGGGCGTGAACGTCCGACGGCTCTTGACGAACGGGAGGTTCGGCGGGGAGAGCGGGAACTTCTTCATGGGAGAACTCGAGGGGCCCAATGGCATCAGCGATCTGGCCCTACAGGCGGACGGCAAAATCGTCCTTGCAGGCTCCACCGACTATCTTGACGACTCGGGCAGTCCCTATGGTCCAGAGGCTGTCGGAGGAGGTGCTTTGGTCCGGCTGAACTCCGACCTGAGCCTTGATTCCAGCTTCGGGAACGAGGGCAGGGTCGTGATCGCGCCGCGCAGGGAGCTTGGGGGGTCCTTTGAGGTCCGAAGGGTCCTTCTCCAGCCCGACGGCAAGATCGTCACGGTTGGGCAGACCCTCCTCCGCTTCTGGCCGTAGGGCTGGCCTCCTCTCCTCCTCCAGCCGGCGCGTCACTGCACGCCGATCCTCACCCCGGCCTGCGTGAGCTTGGTCTGCCAGCGCCCGAACTCCGCGCGTTCCACGTCGAGGTTGACGGCGGTGCCGAGGTTGGTGGTGGAGACGGTGACGCTCCCGTTCAACCCCTTGGCGGGCCACCAATAGGCGTTGGAGTCCACCTTGTCGCCGCGCACGCGGGTCCAGCCGACGACGTTGTACAGGGCGCGGTTGTGGCCGAAGGTGGCGGGACTCTGCTTGGCACCCCCGTAAGGGTCCCACATATACATGCCGACGTTCTGCGCGGCGATGGGCGAGCCGTCGGGCAGGCGTCCGCTGGACACCACGCGGTTGTGTTCCAGCACGCTGCCCGAGCCGCCCGCGATGGCGATGCCGTAGTTGGTGGTGCCGACCACCTGATTGTGGGAGACGTGGGCATAGCCGATTCTGGCGGGGTCGCTGACCTTGCCGTCGCCGACGAGAATGCCGCCGCCGGAGAACTTGGCGTCCGTGGCGGGCAGCGCGTTGTAGGCCCCCTGGATGTAGTTGTCGTGGATGCGGATGGGACTTTGGGGTGTGCCGCTGGAGACGTAGAGGTTGATGTTGTCCTCCACCCGCGACCGGCCCGGCTCGTTGATGACCTGATTCCAGGCGATCTCGGCGTCAGCGATGCGGGTGACGTCGTTGAACTGGACGAACTGCGCCCAGTTGAAGGCGCTCGTGGAGTAGCCCCCCTGGCCGTCGCTCTTGCGTCCGTCCACATTCCTGGCGACGTTGCGCAGCACCTTGATCGTTTCCCCCCTGCCCGCGTCACCCCGGTACTGGCGAAAGTAGATGCCGCTCGTGCCCTCGAAGACGTTGTTCTCGACGCGCACGTCGTAGACCTCCTCCAGGTTGATGAAGCGGCCAGGGCTGCGGCCCGCCACCTCTGGGTTCAGGCCGTGGCCGTGGTTATTGCGGATCGTGACGCGGGTGTGGAAGCCCTCGATGAGGTTGCCCCGCCCGCGCAGGCGGCTGTTCTCGATGACCACGGGTTCGCTCGTGCGGATGCTAACGGCGGGCACCCTGGGGTCGAGCGACTGCCAGTTGCCCGAGTACGTGCCGCCCCGCGTGATCACGAGCGGTCCCTGGTACACCACGTCCGCCTCCGCGCCCGCCGCCACCGCCGCAGTGGTCGGCGCGCAGTCGCTCAGGGTCGGCTCGGCCCAGTCGGCATGATCGAAGCTCGCGCCGTCGCCCGCGTCGGTGACGACCAGCTTGAGCTGCTTCCTGCCTGCGACGCCGACCTTGAGGCTCCTCGCCGCGTCCGCACCGCGCGTCACGCCGGAGTCGTAGAGCACCTGCCCGTCGGCAATCACCTGGAACGTCACGCTGCCGCCGCTCACCTCATCGTCCACGCCGATGTCGGCGGTGAAGGTCTGGCACTGGCCGTCGAGGTCGAAGGCGAGGGCCGAGGGCGCGTGCGTGCCCAGGCCACGGCTGTACGTCTTGCCGCCCAGGGTCAGGGTGGTCCCGTCCCCGGCGGCCCGCTCGCCGTTGCTGCGGTCGCGCTCGGCAGGTCCCCAACCGTTCGTGGCGCTGGCGAAGGGCCGGGTGCTCAGCACCTGCGTGCCGGCGGACACGCCGACGGTGGGGCTGGTCTCCCCCAGCGAGGCGGCGTGCAGAAGGCCGCCGCTCGTGGTCGCCGCCTCTGTGGGTGCGGGCGTGGAGCCGCAGGCGGCGAGCGTGAGGGCCAGGGTGGTCAGGGTCAGCGTGGGCAGAGTCAGCGTGAAGCGGGTATGCACGGGAAAACTCCTGCAAGTTGTGGAGGGGCCAGACGGCACCGGACACGGCCCAGGACGGACCGTGCGGACGAGGAGCCGCCGGGCGGGGTGAAAAGGAAGGCCCGCCGCGCCGTGGGGCGCGGGTGGGGACTGATGGCCGGTCGCACCACTGGCTCGGCCCGTCCGAGGTGCCCGAATTACAGGACGGGAGTCGTCGCCTCTCTCAGTCAGGGGGCGTTCTTCACCTGACGTTTATAGGATGCACATCGAGTTCTTACGCGTGTATGACGGGTGGAAAGGATGAACACGTTCCTCCTCCCGCTTGAAAGGTGAGGACGGAGGGACGGAACGGTTGACCCGGATGACCCCTCTCCCCGACGCGGCGCGTTGTTCACGCCGGTGACAGGCGGCACAATGGGGAGCGACAGCCCGCCCTCGCCCGCCGTGTTCCTCCCGAGAGGACCCAACTCATGTTTCAGTCTCCCCTGCTCGCCGGAGTCGCGGCCCTCGTCACAGCTTCGCTGGCCGTCCCACCGCTCGCCGGGCCGCCCGGCCTCGACCCGGCGCGGCCCGTGCGTGAACTGGCGCTCGCCGCCGCCCCCGACGGCTCGCTCGTCCTCGCCGTGATGGCGGACGTGGGCACCTTCAGCAGCGGGCGCGGCACCTTCACCGCCCGCCACCTGACCGCGTGGCGATACGAGGGGGGCGCGTGGCGGGCGCTCGGCGGCGGTCCCCTCAATTACGACCACCCGCGCCCGGTCTCCTCCCTCAACCTCGCCCTCGACGAGCGGGGCACGCCCGTCCTCGTGTGGAACGAGAACTACGGCGACAACGACCTCGTGGTGTTCCGGGCCTACCGGGACGGGGCGTGGACCGACTGGCGGACGCGCTACCTCGGCGACGACCTCCCCTACGCGGCGCGGACACGGGCGGTCGCTGCACGTGACGGCGAGCCGGTGCTGGCCTGGGGCGAGACCCTGCGAAGTCCCTACGGGAGCCGCCTGACCGTGCGGACGTGGGACGCCGGGGCGCGGGTGTGGACGCGGGGCGTGCCCTTCAACGACACTACGGCCTTCTCCCGAACGCCCGCCCTCGCGCTGGGCGGGGCGGGGCGGCCCACCGTCGCGTGGTTGCAGGGAGAGGTGCTGGCGAGCAGCGTCCTCGCGAAACGCTGGACCGGGGAGCGGTGGGAGGCGCTGGGCGGAGCGCTCAACCGCACGCCAGACACCTATGTCGCCTCCACCCGCCTCGTGCTGGACGCGCGGGAGCGCCCGGTCGTCGCATGGCTGGAGGACGTGGAGGGGCAGGACGGCCTGTTCGCCTCACGCTGGACGGGGAGCACGTGGGAGGCGCTGAGTGGGCGGCTCGGCACCGCTTCGGCCTCCGCCCCGTCGCTCACGCTGGACCGGGGGGGCAACCCGGTGCTGGCATGGGTGGAGGAACGTGGAGGCATTGGCCGGGTGCGACTCGCCCGCTGGACGGGTCGGACCTGGCGCGACCTCGGCCTGGTGAACCGCGACGAGAGGCGGGACGCGCGCTCGCCCTCCGTGACCGTGGACGCCTCGGGAGCCGTCGTGCTGGCATGGCGGGAGGACGTGGGGGGCGTGTACCGGGTGCAGGTGCGCTCCTTCGCGCCGTGAGAAGTGGCCCTCTTCCCTCCGCCATCATCCCCCACCAGGAGAAAGTGGGCGGTGGGGTGCGAGGCCGCACCGAGTCCACCGCCCACTCCCGACTTCCTTTTCCTTCTTCTGCAACGCCGCCACGGGCCGCTGAGGGTCGGAAGAGCCGGGCAGTACAGTGATAGACGACCATCCCCATCCCCCGCTGTGGGGCCACCCTCGGCCTACCCGCGCCAGTCCGTCCGGTGCCGGGCGTCCGGCGAGGTGTGGGCGGCCCCGTCCCGCGCGCGGGCACGCTTGACGCGGTACATGCGCTCGTCGGCGACGCGGGTGAGCTGGCTGACGGTGTGGCCGTCCGCCGGGCTGTGGGCGAAGCCCGCGCTCACGTTCACGTTCGGGAAGCCCTCGGCGCGCACGCCCTCCACCGCCGTCGCCAGCCGGACGTGCAGGGGAGCTTCCCCCGGCCCGTCCCCGGCGAGGGCGCGGAACACGAGGATGAACTCGTCGCCGCCGAGGCGGTACAGCTCGTCCTCCCGGCGCACGCTCCAGCGCAGCGCGCGGGCGAAGGCGCGCAGCAGCTCGTCGCCGCGCTCGTGCCCGAACCCGTCGTTCACCGCCTTGAGGCCGTCCACGTCGAGCAGCATCACGCCGACGCGCTCACCGCGCGCCAGGGCGTCCTCCAGGGCCTGCTCGAAGGCCCGGCGGTTGCCCAGGCCCGTCAGCATGTCCTGGTAGGCGGCCTCCTCCAGCGCGCGAACGTGGGCGTGGCGCTCCAGGGTCGCCCGCACGCTGCGTGCCGCCGCCTCCAACAAGCGGCGGTCGTGGGCCGTCCAGCCCTCGGCGGGCGCACGCCGCACCACGGTGAGGACCACCGCCCGCGACGGCTCCACGAGCAGCGGCAGCCACGCGACCGCGCGGGCACCGCGCCGCAGGGCGTTCGGCAACGCGTCCAGGTGGCCGCCCCCCTCCAGGCCGCGCCCCTCCACGAACAGGGGTTCGGTCCGCCCCATCGCCTCCCACACCGCACCCGGCCCGCGCGGGATCACCGTCTCCGGCTCCTCCCCCGTCCCGGCGACAGGGAGCGGCCACAGGGGGCGAATCCGCGCCACATCGCCCTCGATGAGGGTCAGGCCGCCCCAGTCGAGGGGCGAGGTGCTCGCCACCACGCGCAGCACCTCGCGGCACAGGTCGTCCTGCCCCAGGTCGGAGGCGGCAAAGCGCGTCACCTCGATCACGGCCTCGGCGTAGTGCAGCGCCTCCTGAAGCTGCCGGGCCTGCTCGTCGAGGGAGGTCAGGCCAGCGCACATGTTCCCCTCGGGGTCGGCGGAGGCACCGCCATGCAGGCACGCCACCACGTCGAGAGCCGCGAAGGCCCGCACCACACGGGGGTCGAAGTGCCCGCCCGCCGACGCCACGATCTCCGCCACGGCGGCCCCGTGGGTCCACGCACGTTTGTAGGGCCGCTCACTCGTCAGCGCGTCGTACACGTCGCACACCGCGAAGATGCGCGCGAGCAGGGGAATGTCCGCCCCCGAGAGGCCGAACGGGTAGCCGCCGCCGTTCCACTTCTCGTGGTGGTGCAACACCACGTCCAGCGCCCCCGGCGCGAGATTCGGCAGCCTCTGGGCGATCTCGTGGCCGTGGGTGGCGTGCGTCTTCATCAGGGTGAACTCCTCCGGCGTGAGCTTGCCGGGCTTGCGGAGAATGGTGTCCGAGATGGCGAGCTTGCCCAGGTCGTGCAGGTACGCGCCCTGGGTGAGCGCCTCCAGCTCGCCGCCGGACAGTCCCAGCGCCCGCCCCAGCGCCCGCGCGAGCCGGACCACGCGCTCGGTGTGCCCGCTCGTCTCCAGGTCGCGGGTCTCCAGCGCCACCCCCAGCGCGAGCAGGGTGCCCTCACGGGCGGCGGCGAGTTCGAGGACGCGGGCGGCCTCACGTCCCCGCCGTTCGCGCGCGGCGAGCGCGGCGGCGGCCAGCATCCCGAACTCCTGCGCGACCCCCACCGAGTCGGGCGTAAGGGCGGCCTCGTCGCTCAGGTTGTCGAGGTTGAGTTCCGCCACGACCACGCCCCCCACCACGACGGGCAGGCAGATGTTGGCGCACAGCGAGCCGCGTTCTCCCAGGGTCTCGAACAGCTCGTCGTGCCCGCGCAGCCCGGACCCCTCATGCGCCCGGCGGGAGTGTTCGCGCAGGTCCTCGCCGCGCAGCACGCGGGGCTGGCCCGCCTCCCGCCACACCTCGTCCTGCCCGTACCAGCGGCGCAGGGCCGCCTCCGGGTGCGAGGTGCCCAGCAGCCCCCGGTCGAACCCCACCACCGCGCGCATCACGAACGCCTCGCCCTCGCGCACGTTCAGGGACCCCGCCTGCGCGCCGGGCACGCTGGCGACCGCCGCCTCCAGCAGCGCCTGCCAGTCGGGTTCGCTCGCCTCGTCGTCCCGCGCGAGCAACGCGAGAAACGACCGCACCGTCGTCCACACCCGCGAGGTGGGCAGCCTCGACGTCACGCGGTCCCCCGCGCGATGGAGCAGGCGGCAGAACAGGGCGAGAAGAGGACGCGGGGCAACACGACGACAACGGTAGAGCCTGGTCCCTCACACGGGTCTTACGGCGAAAAAGGCATGTGGCACGTCCCCGAGCTTGAGCCACCGTTCAGGTTGGAGGGGGGCAGGTCGGCAGTTGTGACCCGAGGACGGCGGGTGAGAGGCGGAAGCTGCTTTGATTCGCCGTGTCCTCGGGCGATGGGGCAGAAATACTTCGCGGCAACTCCCTCGCACGAGGAGCAGCGACGGTTGAGTTGAACACCTATCCAG
The DNA here is from genome assembly GCF_036543075.1 of Deinococcus sp. YIM 134068. Lineage (NCBI taxonomy): Bacteria > Thermotogati > Deinococcota > Deinococci > Deinococcales > Deinococcaceae > Deinococcus > Deinococcus lichenicola. Next base: position 101,146 of record NZ_JAZHPF010000007.1, on the reverse strand, counting down.
GGGGAGCGTGGAATCTGCTCTTAACGTTAAGAGCAAGCGTCAGCCCTAACTCCACCGACGAGAATTGTCATCGAGGGGCTTCTCGGGCGGGTGTGGCAGGCGCTCCCCATAAAACTGGGAACGAGGTCATCCCACCACCAGAAGAAGTGCCTCTTCCCTACTCGTTCACTCCGGCGAGTCACCGCTTTCCGGCCCCCCCCGTCTGCTCTTAACGTTAAGAGCGCCGGGTCTTCCTGCTCCCGGACCCCTCCAGCAGGACCTCCAGTTCGGTGATCAGCGCCTGGGCACGCGCACGCTTCTCCTGCCCGAGGTGCGCCAGGGCACGCTCGTCGAGCAGGGCGCGGACCCGTTCGAGCTGGGTCTTCCCGGATGGCTGAGGTTTCGCCCGCGCGCCGATCTCCCGGACCGTGAGGCCGTCTTCGAGGGTCTGCCGCGTGAGGGCGGCACGCAGGTCCGCGTCCTTCACGCGGGCCAGGGCCGCCGCGCGGGTGTACTCCAGCCTTCCCTGCCGCATCAGGTCGAGCAGTTCGGGCGGGAAGCGCAGCACACCTACCTTGTTGGAGGCGAACGAGCGCCACGACCCGCGACCCAGGCGCAGGAAGATGCGGTCGAGCCGTTCCACCGTCTCCGGCTGGGGGGTGCGGCGCTGGGCGTGGAGCAGGGGCACGACCTCCCCCACGGGCACACCGAGGTCACGGGCGACGATGGTGAGGGTCGCCTCCACCTCGTCGAGGGGGTTGAGGTCCTCGCGTTGCAGGTTCTCCAGGGCGGCGAGCACGTCCGCCTCCTCGTCGGAGACCTCGCGCACGGTGGCGGGGATCTCGCTCAGTCCGGCCCGCCGGGCGGCCCGGACGCGGCGCTCACCCGCGATGAGTTCGTAACCCTCTCCTGAGACCCGCAGCAGCACGGGCTGCAAGACACCCTGCTCGCGCACGCTCTCGGCAAGGGCGGCGAGGGACGCCTCGTCGAAGTGGCGTCTCGGCTGCCGGGAACGCACGGTGATGCGGTCCAGGGGCACGCTCGTCACGCCCGCCGGGGCGGAGGTCGTCTGCTCCACCGCCCCGAGGAGCGAGCCGAAGGCGTCGGCCCGGTTGCGCCGCGTCGGCTTAGGCATGGCCCACCCCCAGCGCGGCGAGGAGCTGGTTCGTGACGGTCAGAATCTCGCCCGTCGCCGGACTGCGGCTGGAGTAGAGGGGCAGCGGCTCGCCGTGAAGCTGGGAGTCGGGGTACAGGGCGGGGCGGTAGGTCAGGGGCGTGCTGATCGGCGCGAGGTGCCCGAAGCCCGCGCGAAGCTGGGCGAGGCTCTCGCGGCTGTGGTTGGTGGTGTCGTTGTACTGGGTGACGAGGATGAGGGCGAGGGTCAGGTCGGGATTGGCCTGCCGGAAGCGCCCGAGCATCTGCACGGCGGTCTTCAGCCCCTTGAGACCCTTGCCGCTCGCGGGCACCGGGACGACCACCTGTTGCGCGGCGATCACCGACAGGGCGCTGAGCTGGCCGAGGCTGGGCGGCGGGTCGATGAGCACGAAGTCGTAGCGGTCCGCCAGGGGACGCAGGGCCTCCTTGAGGCGCATCACGCCCATCAGTTGCCCCGGCAGCAGCGGCTCGATGGTGGCAACGTCGAGGTGGCCGGGGATGAGGTCGAGGCCGTGGGCACGCACGGGATCGGGCAGGGCGAGGTTCGCGCCGTCGTCCGCGAGGATGGCCGGATAGAGGGTGTCGTCGAGGGTGATCTCGCGCGGTCCGTCCCCCCGGTCCACGCTCCGCACGCCCAGCCAGTCGGTGAGGTTGGCCTGGGGGTCGGCGTCCACGAGGAGGACACGGTGGCCGAGGTGGGCGAGCGTGAAGCCCACGTCGCGCACGCTGCTGGTCTTGCCCACACCGCCCGCGTGGTTGAAGAACGTGATGACCTTCATAGGTGCGGCCATGCTACCGCGTGGGCCGGGAGCCGCCGTCCCGCCCGCCGTCCTGCCTTCCCCGGACTCGGGACCGCGCCAGTTCCTCAGTGAGAAAAGCCGTTGGCTGAGCTTTTCCAACAGGTCCAACAGGCTACGAGGGCCTTCCTCGCTGGTTCAGGTCTCATTTGTGCCGCCGCGTCTGCCCTATAACGGCTCCCAACGCTCGGACGCGGAGGTTTCGCTATGTACTGGAAGGAGAACTGGAAGGAGGTCATCGGGCTGTGTGTGGTCGCCGCCCTGACGACCATCCTGATCCTGCTGCTCGGTCAACGTCTGTCGTGGTGGACGATCACACCCACGGGCAGCCTGCCGCCCACCTCCACCTCTGCCGCCGCGCCCTCGCCGGAGGCGTCCATCCCCGAGGCACCCCTGACGGCGGTCCTGCCCGAGGACGAGCCGGTCGCCGCGCCCCCGATCTCCGCCCAGGTCACGCTCACGCCGGAGGAGGAACAGGCCGCCGACGCGTCCACCACGCCGCCCGTCACCCCGCGAGCGACGGCGGACTCCGGGAACGCAGCCCCGGACGACGCCTCCGCCGCCGCGTCGGCCAGGCCCTCCCCAAATCTCGTGATCACCCGTGAGCGGACCGGGGACGCCCCGGCGAAGGCGGAGGCGGCGGCCCGCCCGCCCACACGCCCAACCACGACGGCGACGAAGCCGGTCACGAGGCCGGAGGCGAACACGGCGACCGCGCGGGAGACGACCCAGGCGAGGACCACCCCACCGGCGGCCCGAGCTGGGGGCGCGACGGTGACGGCGGCGAACCCCTCCACTCCTCGGCAGGCCGCCACATCGGCCAGCACCGCCGGTCAGACGGCGCGGGTACCGACCACCACCAACTCCCAGGCTGCCCCGACCGCTGGAGTGAGGCCGGAGCGCACGCCGAGTCAGACCAGCGCGGCGAGCCGGACGACCTCCCGCCCCGAGCCGACGCCCGCGCAACTGGCAGGACCGGAAGCGCTGCCGACTCAGGCGACGGCACGGGCCAACACGTCGACGAGGACGCAGACGACTCCCCGGACTTCCCCGCAGCCCAGCACCCGGACGACGCCCGCCCGCACCACCCCGGCGGCCAGCGCACGACCGACAGCCCGGACCACGACCACTCCAACGGCGAGCACGCGCCCGGCGACTCCCCAGACCTCTTCGGCGGCTACGGTCCGTCAAACGACGCCCCGGACCTCCCCGGCGGCGAGCACCCGCCCGACGACCACGCAGGCTCCTCCGGCGGCCAGGACCAGCACGCGTGCCGCGCCCTCCCAGCCCACGCAGGCAGCGACCGCCCGCCCAACGCCCCAGGCCCCGGCGGTGGCGAACGCGCGTCCGGCCACTCCCCGGCCCTCCCCGGCGGCCAGCGCACGCACGGCCTCCCCGGCCCCGGCGAGACCCAGCGGCACCTCCGCGCCCCAGGCGTCCGCCGCCGCTCCTGCCCGGCCCACCAGCGCCACCACGCCGCAGCCGCCCGTCGCCGTCCCGGTGCCCGAACGGCCCGCACAGGCGTCTCCCGTCGCGGAAGCTGGCCCGGAGGCCCCCACGGGAGCGATAACGTCCACGGACGTAGCTCCGCCCGTCACCGAGGCCGCTGGGGAGGGGACGGCAACTGCCTCCGCCACGCCCTCGCCGTGGACGCGGGGGCGGGAGCTGACCGCCCTGCTCTACCAGGGGCGCTTCGGGGAGCTGTGGGAGGCGTTCCTGCCCTCGGCCCAGGCCCAGTGGGGTGACCTGACGGCCTTCGAGGCGGACCGTTCCACCCAGGCGCGGTCCTTCGGCGGCGAGACGAGCCTCCTGCACGAGGCGGTCGTCGAGCACGACGGCCTGACCTCGTACCTGCGGACCGTGACGTTCGAGGGCGAGCCGGGCCGGGAGTGGACGGTCGTGTTCCAGCTCGACGACGGCGGCAACGTGGCCCAGTTCGACATCGTGACGGAGGGGTCGCCGAACCGGCAGTAGTCGCCAGATGGTTGGACTTCCTGCAAGCGTCGCGGAAGGCAGAAGGCAGAAGGCTGGGGGAACGCGCCCTCAGCCCTCTGCCTTCGCCCGTTCTCGGCCCATCATCCCCCCGCCAGGAACGCCGCCGCCGCCCGCAGGTTGACCTCCCGGAACCCGTGGGTGGCGAGCGTCGGGAGGGGAGCGCCGAGGTCGTGAACCGTCCAGAGCGCCAGGTGAACGGCGGTCCGACCGTGCAACCCCTGGGCGAGACGGGGTTGCCACGTCGGGGGTGCCCAGCGGTCCAGGGTGGCGAGGACGACGGGCGCGTCCGGGAAAGCGTGGAGGAGGGAGAGGTCCGGCTTCTCCGTCTCCCTTCCATAGAGAGCCACTTGCAGATGCGGGAAACGGGCGCGCAGAGCCGCCGCCAGCGCCTCACCGCTGGGGGGGTCGCCGTAGGGGCCGCCGACGGGCGCGGTGCGTGGGACGTAGAGCAGGGCCGGTTCGTCCGGGTGGAGACGGGGCACCGTCCCCGCACACGTCAGGGCGGCGCGCGCCCACCCCTCGACGCTCGCCTCGTCTGCCCCCCGCTGAGCCGCCGCGTACGGTCGGGGCATGCCCGGAAACCGTCTGGCCGCCGCCTCCAGCCGGGTGAGGGCCTCCGCCACCCGCGCCTCGGCCAGCGTTCCGTCTCCCAGGGCGGCCTCCAGCGCCCGCGCGTGCTCGGCATGAGTTTCCAGGTCGCCGTGGCCGCAGCTCAGCACCGCGTCCGCCCCGGCGGCGAGGGCAAGGGGGGCCGCCGTTCCGTGCGGGTAGCGGTCGGCAATGGCGTGCATGTCGGTCGCGTCCGTGACCACTACGCCGCCGTAGCCCCAGCGTTCACGCAGCAGCCCCGTGAGCAGGGCGGGGGAGAGGGTCGCGGGCCGCTCCGGGTCGAGGGCCGGATAGACGATGTGGGCGGTCATCACGCTGCCGACCCCCGCCGCCAGCGCCGCTCGGAAGGGGGGCCACTCGGTCGCCTCCAGCGCGGTGAGCGGCTTGTCCACCACGGGCAGGGTGAGGTGGCTGTCCTGATGGGTGTCGCCGTGGCCGGGAAAGTGCTTCACGGCGCTCATCACGCCCCCCGCCTCCAGCCCGAGCGCCCAGGCGGTGCCCAGCCGCGCCACCAGCGCCGGGTCCGAGCCGAAGGCCCGCTCCCCGATCACCGGATTCTGTGGATTCACGTTCACGTCGAGGCTGGGCGCGAAGTTCCAGTTCACCCCGAGGTCGATCAACCCGCGCGCCGCGACCGCGCCCGCCTCCCGCGCGACGGCCTCGCTCCCGATGACCCCCAGCGCCAGGGGAGAGGGCGGCATCGGCACGTCCAGCCGCCGCAGCACGGCCCCACCCTCCTGATCGGTGGCGATCCAGGCGTCTTCGCCCAGCACGTCCCGCAGGTCACGGATCAGCCGCGCCGTCTGCTCCGGCGTGCGGATGTTGCGCGCGAAGAGGCACACGCCGCCGAAACCGTGTTCACGCAGGAAGTTGCCCTGCGCCGGGGTGAGGTCCGGGCCGGGCACATCGACGATCAGGGTGCGGGCGGCGTTCATGGGTGGTGTGGAGTGCAGCCTCACAGGAAGAGGCAGGTGCTGTCAAGTCTCCAGCATGAGAGGGAAAACAGCCCTCCGGCACCTGTTGACAACGCTTTCAAACCGTGCATACCATGAAGTGTTCGTAAAATCACAAGGCAGGTTGTTGTGATGGGTGCCCGGACCGTCCTCCGGCAGCGCATCAGGAACCTTCTTGCACAGGGGTGCCGCTCCAACGAGTCGCGGGGTGGTGGCTCCCGCCCGCTTCCCACGGTTCCGCCCCAACCCCGCCCTTCAGGGAGGCCCGACCATGAAACACGCCCTGCGGACCCTCACCCTCGCGCTCGTCGCCAGCACGCTCGGCTCGGCCAGCGCGCAGCAGCGGGTGGAACTCGACTTCTGGACGTTCTACCTCAGCCCCAAGTTCGACGACTACATCAAGGGCGTGATCGCCGACTTCGAGCGGCAGAACCCAACCATCAAGGTCAACTACATCGATAAGCAGGGCACGCTGGAGCAGGAGTTCATCACCTCAGTGTCGCTGGGCAGCGTGCCCGACGTGGTGAACCTGTGGGTGGAGTCCACCCAGAAGGCGGCGGACAGCGGCCTGCTCACCGACATGGGCGCGGCGGTCGGGCCGGGCCTGAGAAACCTGTACTACCCCAACTCGCTGAGCAACTTCACCATCGGCGGCAAGGTGTACGGCCTGCCGTGGTACGCCTCCTTCAACGCGGGCGTGATGGCCTACAACAATGACCTGATCAAGAAGGCGGGTGTGACGGCGCTTCCGAAGACGACCGCGCAGATGGCCGCCTTCGCTCGGCAGGTCAAGACCCGGACCGGGGCCTACGGCTGGGCACCCGCCATCAAGGACCCCCAGGGCGGCACCTTCCTCGGCGTCTTCGTGGGCGAGGGGCTGCCCATCCTGCGGGGCACCCAGGCCGCCTTCAACACCCCGGCGCACGCGCGGCTGCTCCAGACCTACATCGACCTGTACAGGGCGGACGTGATTCCCCAGGACCTCTTGCGGAAGGAGGCCTTCCAGCTCAGCCAGGAGCTGTACACCCAGGGCAAGCTCGCCACGATCATCGGCGGGCCGCAGGCGCTCAACCGCATCAAGGACAACAACAAGGCGATCTACGCCGCCTCGCAGGTGACGATGGCACCCATCGGGGCCGGGAAGACGGAGGCCGGGGGCGGCATGTCGCTCGTCGTGCCGAAGGCGTCCTCGCACCCGAAGGAGGCGCTGCTCTTCGCCCGCTTCATGACCAACCGCGCCAATCAGGTCGCCTTCGCCAAGATCGTGCCCGTCGTGCCCACGGCGGCGGGGTCCGACCGCGACCCGTACTTCACGCAGATTCGCTCCAGCAAGGACCCCATCGAGCGGGCCACCGGCATGATCGCCGCGAACGGGGCCAACCTCAAGACCGCCGTCCCGCCCCTGAAGAATCCCACCGACATGTTCAAGGCGTTCGACGACAACATCGAGGCCGCCTTCCTGGGCCGCAAGACGGCGCAGCAGGCCCTCGCCGACGCCGCGACCGCCTGGAACAACATGAAGTGAGATGGGGGAGGGGAGAGGTGCGTGGACGCCTCTTCCCTTGACTTCGGAAACTCGGCGCGAGGACGCGTTGATCGGGCTTGTGGGACGGGGGAGTTGACGGGCTGGTTTTTTGAGAGGCCGGGCCTGTTCACCCCCTCCCGGCCTCCCCCCTCAAGGGGGAGGGGCTAGAAAGCCCAGGCTGTAGCTCTCTTGCTCCCTCCCTCCTTGTGGGAGAGAGTCGAGGAGGGGGGTGACGGGCACCGCTTGTCCCTGCTCCCGGACGAGAAAAACACCTTCTCGCCCGCCTTCTGACTCACAGGAGGGGTTCAAGCAGGAGCGAGGAGCAGCCCCACGCCCCCCCACATCTCTTTTCCATCCCAGGCCCTCCCCCGGAAGGAGGCCCACATGCTCAAGACCCTGCGCGGCGCGCTCAGTTCGTACCTGTTTCTGCTGCCCGCCCTGCTGCTGCTCGTGGTGTTCACGTTGTATCCGGTGCTGTACGGGGCCTACCTGGGCTTCACCGAGTACACCGCCGCCAACTTCGCCACCCGCAGCCCGCCGACCTGGGTGGGACTGGACAACTTCCGCACGCTGGCGGGGGACGAACTCTTCCGCATCAGCGTCCTGAACAGCCTCAAATACCTGCTCGTCGTTCCGGCGCTCCAGATCGCGTCGCTGGCGGTGGCGGTGCTGGTCAACCGGCAGTTGCCGGGCATCGCATTTTTCCGGGCGGCGTACTACGTGCCCGTCATCACGTCCATCTCGCTCGCCGCCGTGATGTGGGACTGGATTTACAACAAGGACGGGGTGCTCAACTGGCTGCTCAAGGGGCTGCGCCTCATGAACCCCGACAGCAACCTGAGCTGGCTGCTCGACCCGAACACGGCCTTCTGGGCGATCATGCTCGTGACGTTCTGGCGCGGCTTCGGCTACTACATGGTGCTGTACATGGCTGGGTTGCAGAACATCCCCGAGGAGCTGGAGGAGGCCGCGCGGCTGGACGGGGCCTCGCCGTGGCAGACCTTCTGGCGCATCACCGTGCCCCTGATGCAGCCCACCATCCTGCTGTGTACCCTCCTGAGTGTCCTGTCGGCGATCCGGGTGCTGGAGGAGGTGCTGGTGTTCACGAACGGGACGGGCGGGCCGCTGAACTCCACCTACACGGCGCTGCTGTACGTCTACAAGAAGTCGTTCGGGGGGCTGGACTTCAACTACGGGCTGGCGAGCGCCGCCGGGCTGGTCGTGGCCGCCATCGCGCTGGTGCTCTCGGTGATCAACTTCCGGCTCTTCCGTGAGGGGAGCGTGCGGGCATGACGCGGGTGGTGCGGGCCGCCCCGCCCGTCGCCCGGACCGTGACGCGGCGGCGCGTTCGTCACCCGCTCCGGCAGGTGCTGACGTACCTCGTGCTGTTCACCATCTTCCTCTTCGCGGCGTTTCCGCTGATCTGGACGTTCGTGATCAGCGTGACGGACAGCAACGCCGTCACCACCGGACGCACCGTGTACGACTTCCCGGCGAGCCTCTTTCCACAGCGGGTCACGCTGGCGAACTTCGTGAACGTGGTGCAGACGTACCCGGCGGTGGGCCGCGCATTTCTCAATTCGCTCCTCATCAGCGGGCTGAGCGTGGTCCTGACGGTCATCGTCTCGGCGCTGGCCGCCTACCCGCTCGCCCGGCACGACTTCCGGGGCAAGGCCGTGGTGTTCGCCGTCATCCTGGGAACGATGGTGCTGCCCACCGAGACGAGCTTCCTCGTCAACATGCTCACGCTGGCGAAGCTCAAGGCGTGGCCGGTGATCGGTCCCCTCATCGGGATAGGCTCGTACCTCGGTGTGGTGCTGCCCACCGTGAGCACGGCGTTCGGCATCTTCCTGATGCGGCAGGCGTTCCTGGCGATTCCGCAGAGTCTGCTGGAGGCCGCGCGCATCGACGGGGCGGGCGAGGCGCTGATCTTCCGGCGCGTCATGCTGCCGCTGGCGATTCCCAGTATCGCGGCCCTGTCCATCTTCACGCTGGTCAACACCTGGAACTCCTATTTCTGGCCGTCCATCGCGCTGACGGGCGCGCAGAACAAGCTTCCGCTGGCCGTGGAGATGCTCAAGCTCAAGGGGGCCTTCAACGACAACATCTTCAACACGGCGGCGGGGGCCGTCATCATGATGGTGCCCATCCTGGCGCTGTTCCTCTTCGCCCAACGGTTCTTCATGCGCGGGCTGGAGGGGGCCACCAAGTAGTCCGCTAGTGTTGGGGCGTGATCTCCGTCGAGCAGGACCTGACACGCCTCGCCGGGCGGCTGGACGAACTGTCGGCGTGGCGCAACATTTCGGAGGAGACGCTGCCCGCCGGGAGTTTTACGGACGCGGACGGGGCGACCTCTCCCGTCGCGGAGGGGCAGCCGTGGCCCAGCGTCCGCTTTCCCGTGCGGATGCGCTTCGAGGTGCCCGTGCCGGAGGGGGGGCCAGTCATCCTCGACCTCCAGCCGGGCGGGGAGGCGCTGGTGCGGGTGGACGGCACGGCGGTCTACGCGCTCAACCCGTACCACCGCGAGGTGACGTTGCCCGCCGGAGCGGCCCGCACGCTCACGCTCGATCTGGAGGTCACGCCGCGCGGCCTGCACGGTTCCTACATCGCCGCGCCCATGACCGGACGCCTGCGCCTCGTGCAGCCGGACGCGGAGGTGCGGGAATTGCTCGCCGACCTGGGGGCAGCCCACGACGCCGCCGTTCACCTGCTGAAGAGGGGGCGGGAAACCCTGGCCGCCCGCCTCGCCGACCTGCTGCACGAGACGGTCAAGCGGGTGCGGCTGCCACGTGACGAGACGGAGGGGTATCTCGCCCGCGTCGTGCAGGCATCGGGGCACGGGGCGCAACTCGGGACTATCTGGGAGGGGTGGACGTTCACGGGGCCGCCCGCCACTCTGGGACCCGAACACCGGGAGAGCCTGGGAGAGGCGCGGCACTTTCTCGCCGCAGGACTCGCCAAGCTCCGCTCTGACTTCCCGCCCGAGGGTGCCCTCAGCCTGACCGGGCACGCCCACATCGACCTCGCGTGGCTGTGGCCGCTGCACGAGACGCGGCGCAAGGCCCTGCGCTCGTTCTCCACGGTGCTGGACCTGATGGACCGCTTCCCGAGCTTTCACTTCAGCCAGAGCACGGCCCAGCTCTACGCCTGGGTGCAGGAGGACGACCCGGCCCTCTTCGAGCGCATCCGCGAGCGCGTGACGGAGGGCCGCTGGGAGATCGTGGGCGGGACATGGGTGGAACCGGACGGGCAACTGCTCTCCGGCGAGAGCTGGGCGCGGCAACTGCTCCACGGGCAGCGGTACTTCGAGCGCACCTTCGGGCGGCGGGCGACGGTCGCGTGGTTGCCGGACACCTTTGGCTTTGCGGGAAATCTGCCGCAAGTCTTGGCGGACGGCGGCCTGCCCTTCTTCTTCACCACCAAGCTCAACTGGAACGAGACGAACCGCTTTCCCCACGACCTCTACCGCTGGGAGGGGTTGGACGGGACACGGGTGCTGGCCCACTCCTTCCTCAACCCCAGCCCCGGCGAGGGGTACAACGGAAGCGTCGTCGCCCACGACCTGCTGAGCACGTGGGCGAACTTCCGGGGGGCGCGGCGGCACGGCGAGAGCCTGTTCACCTTCGGCTGGGGGGACGGCGGGGGCGGCCCGACGCCCGAGATGCTGGAGCGGTACGAGCGGGTGCGCGACTTTCCCGGCCTACCGCGCCTGAACCAGCGTCCCTCCGGGGAGTTCTTCGCCGACCTGCGGAACGCCGACCCCACACTCCCGGTCTGGACGGGCGAGCACTACTTGGAGCTTCACCGGGGCATCTTCACCACGCAGGCGGCCATTAAACAGCTCCACCGCCGTCTGGAACACACACTTGTGGAGGCTGAGGCCGCCGCGACGCTGGCCCACCGACACCTGAACCGCGCTTACCCTCAAACCGAACTGACCGGGTGCTGGACCGTCCTCCTTCGCAACCAGTTCCACGACATCCTGCCCGGCTCCAGCATCCGGGAGGTGAACGTGACGGCAGAGGCGGAACTGTCGGCGGCATTGGAACGGGCGGAGGAGGTGTGTCGGGCGGCGCTGGACGCGCTCTCAGCGGCTCTAGAACGGCCAGAAGGGACCGAACACGTCGTCATCTGGAATCTCACCGCCGCCGACAGACCATTGCTCGCCGTCGTCCATCTGCCCGAAGCCGGGGCATACCGGGCCTTCAATGCCGACGGCGAGGAGTTGTCGTGCAGCGGGAAAGGGGAGACTCTGTACCTCCACGACCCCTTCCTGATGCGCGGTCTCTCGCACGAGGTCATCACGCTCAGGCGGCGGGAAGAGGCCGCCCAGCCCTCAACAGATGGCCTCATTCTGGAGAACGCCCACCTGCGCGCGGAGGTCGGGCCGGACGGCAGCCTCGTTTCCCTCATTCATAAAGCGAGTGGGCGGGAGGCGGTGCGGGGTCGGGCGAATATCCTCTGGCAGCATGTGGACGTTCCCCGCGCGTGGGACGCCTGGGAGATCGATGCGAGCGCATCCGACGAGGGCGAGGAACTGACCGTCACCGAACCCCCCCGCGCCGAGCGGCAGGGCGAGGTGGGCCGCGTCCACGTGCGGCGGGAGGGTCCGGGCGTGGTGGCCGAGCAGACCTACGAGCTGTGGCCGAACGACCGGGCGCTGCGCGTTCACACGACGCTGCGGGTGACGGCACGGCGGACACTGCTGCGGGCCGCCTTTCCCCTCGCCGTGCGGGCACCGTGGTCGAGCGCCGAGACGACCTTCGGCACGGTGACGCGCCCGACCCACCGCAACACGAGCTGGCAGACCGCCGCCTTCGAGGTGGCCGCCCACCGCTTCCTCGACCTCAGCGAGGGGAGCTTCGGCGTGAGCCTCCTGAACGACGGCAAGTACGGGCACGGGGCGGGCGTGGACGAGCTGAGCCTCACGTTGCTGCGGACGCCGATCTATCCCGACCCCTACGCGGACCAGGGCAAGCATTCGTTTACCTACGCGCTCTACCCACACGCGGGCGACTGGCGGCAGGGGACGCGAAGGGAGGCGCATAGCCTGAATGCCCCTCTACGAACGGTGCGCCCCTCGTCCGACTCAGAAACTCCAGCCCGCCTCCCCGCCCGACACACCTACCTGCGGCTGCCGGAGGGGGTGTGGCTCAGCGCCCTCAAGCACGCCGAGGAGGGGAGTGGCTACGTGCTGCGGGTCTACGAGGCGAACGGCGACCAAACCCACCTGACGGTCGAGAGCGCGGACTTCCGGGTGAGCGGCGAACTCAATCTGCTGGAGGACGCCCTGCCCGGCGACCCCCTCGCGCCCCTCGCGCCCTACCGGGTGCGGACGCTGGCGCTGGCGGCGTCCTCCTCCGGCGAGGGCTGACCCGAGGCCTCCAAGCCCGTCAGCAGGCGGCGGGCGAGGCGTTCGAGGGTGCGGGTCTCCGCCGGGTCCAGGGCCGACAGGATGCGCTCCGCGTTAGCGAGGTGTTCGGGCAACAACCGCTCAACGAGCGACCGCCCCTCCGGCGTCAGGCGTACCCGCACGGAGCGGCGGTCGGACTCGCTGACCCGCCGCTCAACGAGGCCACGCGACAGCAGCCGATCCACCCGGTTCGTCATGGAGGGGCCGGTGATGGCGGCGAGGCCGCTCAACTCCGTCGGCGTCAGGCCCTCCGGCGGGGCCGAGCGGTACAGGGTGAGGAGCAGGTCCCATCCGGCGGGGTTGAGGCCCGTCTCCGCGTAGGTGCGCTCGATCTGCCGCGTCAGCGCCGCGTGCAGGCGGTCCAGCAGCAGCACGGTAAGCATCGGCCCTGGATCGACCTCCGGGCGGGTCTGCGTCCAGTCCTGATGGATACGTTCGAGGAGGTCGGGGGTCTGGGCAGGAGACATAGATTGCGCTTGGGAGCAGACAGAGCGTAGCACGCGCTTCTCTGTGTCACATGGCGGAGTTGATTTCACAGAGCAAAAATCAACTTCACTGCTTGACAGATCGTTCCCTGACCTTTACCATCACTTCACACCATAGATAGACATCTAAGTAGTTGGCCTGCCGGTGGTCCCCAATCAGCTGTCTCTCCGGGCGTATGCTCCACCCACGTCCACCCCCACCCATAGGGAGGTTCGTATGACGCGAGCAGCACCGGTTCCGTCCGTCCACCCCGTCGACGAGGTGCCACCCACCGGGCGCATGGTCGCCTTCGGGCTGCAACACGTCCTGAGCATGTACGCGGGCATCATCGCCGTGCCGCTCGTGCTGGCGAGCGCCATCAACCTTCCGCCCGATCAGGTGGTGAGGATCGTCAACGCGAGCTTCTTCATGTGCGGGGTCGCCACCCTGATCCAGACCCTCGGGTTTCCCGGCTTCGGGGCCAAGCTGCCCATCGTGCAGGGAACGACCTTCGCGGCGCTGGCGAGCATGATCCTGATCGGGCGGGACTATGGCCTGCCGGGCATCTACGGGGCGGTGATCGTGGCGGGCCTGTTCACGGTGCTGCTCGCGCCGTACTTCTCGCGGCTGCTGCGCTTCTTTCCGCCCGTGGTCGCGGGAACGGTCATCACCCTCATCGGCATCTCGCTGATGCCCGTGGCGATCCGCTGGGCGGGAGGGGGCAACCCCGCCGCCGAGACCTTCGGTGCCCCGGCGAATCTGGGGCTGGCCGCGCTGACCATGCTGTTCGTGCTGCTCGTGACCCGCTTCGCGCGGGGGTTCTGGAGCCGGGTCGCCGTGCTGCTGGGCCTCGTGTTCGGGACGGTGGTCGCGGCGATCTTCGGGCAGGCGTCCTTCGGCACGGTGGGCACCGCCGCCCTCGTGGGCTTCACGCCGCCCTTCTTCTTCGGCTTTCCCACCTTCGCGCTCATTCCCATCCTGTCCATGATCCTGGTGATGCTCGTGGTGATGGTGGAGACGACCGCCGACCTGCTCGCCATCGGGGAGATCGTGGAGAAGCCCGTCAGCGCCGACGACGTGACGGCGGGCCTGCGGGCCGACGGCCTGTCCACCGCGCTCGGCGGCATCTTCAACGTCTTTCCCTTCACGGCCTTCGCGCAGAACGTCGGTCTGGTGCGCTTCACGGGCATCAAGAGCCGCTTCGTGGTGGCGGCGGCGGGCGTGATCCTGATGCTGCTGGGCTTCTTTCCCAAGCTGGGGGCGCTCGTGGCGTCCATTCCCCTGCCGGTGCTGGGCGGGGCCGGGCTGGTGCTCTTCGGGACGGTGGCGGCGGCGGGCATCCAGACGCTCGCCCGCGTGAACATGGCCGACACCCGCAACCTGACCATCGTGGCGGTGAGCATCGCGCTCGGCGTGATTCCCTCCACCGTGCCCACCCTGTACGAGAAGCTGCCGGACTGGGCGGGCCTCTTCCTGGAGAGCGGCATCACCGCCGGGGCCATCGCCGCCATCCTGCTCAACATCCTCTTCCACATCGTCGGGAGTGACCGCGCACAGCTCTCCTCCACCGCCGACACCGCCGCCCACGCCCCCGAAGTCGGTGATCTCCATTGACCCGCACGCTCAGCCTGACCCTGGACGACGCCAACGCCCTCCCCCTGACTGAGTTCGTGCGGACCTTCGGCGGCGTGCTGGAACACAGCCCGCGCTACGCGGAGCGGGTGGGGGAGGGGAGACCCTACCGGAGCGTGGAGGAGCTGGCCGCCGCCTTCACCGGGGCCGTGCAGGAGGACTCCGCAGGGGAGCAACTCGCCCTCATCCGCGCCCACCCCGACCTCGCGGGCAAGGCGGCGCTGGCGGGGGAGGTCACGCCCGAGTCGGCGAACGAGCAGGCGTCGGCGGGGCTGGACCGCCTCACCCCCGAGGAGTACGCCGAGTTTCACCGGGTCAATGCGGCCTACCACGAGAAGTTCGACATGCCCTACATCGTCTGCGTGCGGGAGAACACGAAGGAGAGCATCCTCGCGGGTGCCGCCGCACGCCTCACGCACACCCCCGAACAGGAGCGGGCCACCGCCCTGCGGGAAATCGGCAGAATCGCCCGGCTCCGGGTACTCGATCTGGTCCGGCAGGACGAGGGAGGAGAGAACGCATGACGCAGACACAGAACACTCAGACCCAGGACGCCCCCACACAGGTCAGGGTCCGCCTCGGCGAGAACAACTACGGCAAGGCCGAGGTCAACCTCTTCAAGGTCTTCCGCGACACGCCGCGCCACCGCGTCCGGGAGCTTCGGGTGCGCGTCGCCATGACGGGCGACTTCGACGCCGCGCACGTGGACGGCGACAACACCGATCTCGTCGCCACGGACACGGTACGCAACACGATCTACGGGCTGGCGAAGGAGGGCTTCGCGGGCAGCCCGGAGGAGTTCGGGAAGGAACTCGTCGCCCACTTCGTGAAGACTGGGCCGAAGGTGACGGGAGCCTTCGCGGAGTTCACCGAACACCTCTGGGACCGCGTGCAGGTGGGCGGCGAGGGCCACGACCACGCCTTCGTCCGGCTGATGCCGAAGCGCACCGCCCGCGTGGAGGGCGACGGCCAGAGCTTCAAGGTCACGTCGGGCATCGAGGAGCTGTACGTCCTCAAGACGACCCAGAGCGGCTGGGCCGGCTACCTCCTGAACGAACGCTTCACCACCCTCCCGGAGACGCATGACCGCGTGATGGCGACCTTCGTCACGGCCAAGTGGGAGTACAACCCCGGCGACGTGGACTACGACGACGTGTGGACTCGGGCCTACACCCAGATTCAGGAGACGTTCACCGACCACTACTCGCCGAGCCTCCAGAACACGCTCTACCTGCTGGGTCAGGCCGTGCTGACGCGCTGCCCGGAGATTTCGCGAATCTGGTTCCAGATGCCCAACAAGCATCACCTGAAGTACAACCTCGAACGCTTCGGGCTGGAGAACAACAACGAAATCTTCCACGTGGACCCCGAACCCTACGGCCTGATGGAGGGCTGGGTGGAGCGGGCCTGATGGCGCGGATTCCGCTCCGTTCCGTCCCTTCCGGGGGGGCACCGGAAGGTTCTGCACTCCACGGAACCCGCGCTTTCTCCTTCTCCCTCCGGTCGGGAAACGTTCGCCAGGGGACGCGAACGTTTCCGGAGCGGGCCTGATGGCGGGACACGCGGGCCTCACCACCCACGTCCTCGACACGGCGCGGGGCCGTCCCGCCGCCGGGGTGCGGGTGGAACTGTTCGCGGTGGAGGGCGGGGAACGCCGCCGGGTCGCGGGGGCCGTGACGAACGCGGACGGGCGGACCGACGCCCCCCTGATCGAACGCGGTAGCCTGACGCCCGGCACCTTCGAGCTGACCTTCCACGTTGCCCCCTACTTCGAGGGCTTCGAGGCCGCACCCGCCGTCCCCTTCCTCGACCTCGTGACCCTGCGCTTCACCGTGAGCGACGCCTCGGGGCACTACCACGTCCCGCTGGTGATGACGCCATGGTCGTACAGCACTTACCGGGGGAGCTGAGGGGGATGTGCCGGGGTCTGCTGTCCACGTTTCCCCCCTCCCCGGCCCTCCCCAACAAGGAGGGAGGGAGAAACAGAGCCAAAGCTTGAGCTTTCGCTTCTTAGCTCCTCCCCCTTGAGGGGGGAGGCCGGGAGGGGGTGAAGTGGGCCTGGCAACCCTGAAAACCAACTCGTCAACTCCCTCTCCATCCTCCCCGCTGTCTACCCCCACCCTTGTTCCCCTCCGCGCGTCGGAGTACCCTTCACCCACAACCTGACCACTGTTCTGCATGGATAACCAGCGGTCCGCCTCGTGCGTCAACCATGCGCCTGACCCCCACGGGTCGGCGTGTGGCAGGCATGAGTCGGCTCGCCTTTTTGGTTTTCCCCCTCCACGAAAGGAGCGACGATGGACAGCATCACCCTTACCGTGAACGGCGTGCCGCGCGAGGCGCGGGGCGTGCGTCCCCACACCACCCTGCTCAATTGGCTGCGCGATCAGGGCCTCACCGGAAGCAAGGAGGGCTGCGCGGAGGGCGAGTGCGGGGCCTGCGCGGTCCTCGTCGCCCGCCCGAGCGAGGACGGCGGCACCCGGCTGGAATCGGTCAACGCCTGCCTCGTCATGCTGGGTGCCCTGGAGGGGCAGGAGGTCGTGACCGCCGAGGGGCTGGGGCGGCCCGGCGCGCTGCACCCCGTTCAGCGCGAACTCGCCGTGCGAGGCGGCTCGCAGTGCGGGTACTGCACGCCCGGCTTCGTGGTGAGCATGGCCGCCGAGTATTACCGCCCGGAACGGCCCGCCGCCGACTTCGACATCCACGCCCTGAGCGGGAACCTCTGCCGCTGCACGGGCTACCGCCCCATCGAGGACGCGGCGCGGGCGCTGGGTGGTCCGGCACAGGAAGATACCTTCGCGCGGCGCTGTGAGCAGGCTGCTCCCACTCCACAGCTCACGACCCTGCGAACCCCGGACGGCGACTTTCACCGTCCCACCGCACTTGCCGACGCCTTCGACCTGCTCGCGGCGCACCCGGACGCCCGGCTTCTCGCGGGCGGCACCGACTGGGCGGTGGAGGTCAACCTGCGCCACGCCCGCGCCGGGGTAACGGTGGCGGTAGACGGGCTGCCGGAATTGCGGACCTTCGCGTGGGCGGACGATCACCTGGAAATCGGCGCGGCCCTGAGCCTCTCGGAGATCGAGCGGCGGCTCGCGGGCCGGGTGCCTCTCCTCGCCGAGTGGCTGCCGCACTTCGCCTCGCGCCTGATCCGCAACAGCGCCACGCTGGGCGGCAACCTCGGCACGGCCAGCCCCATCGGAGACAGCCCGCCCGTGCTGCTCGCCCTCGACGCGCGGGTGGTCCTCGCCTCGCGGGCGGGGGAGCGGGAGGTGCCCCTCGCCGACTACTTCACGGGCTACCGCCGCACCGTCCGGCGTGGGGACGAACTCATCCGCGCCGTGCGGATTCCGCTGCCGCTCGCGCCCGTCACCGCCTTCCACAAGATCGCCAAGCGCCGCTTCGACGACATCTCCAGCGTGGCGGTCGGCCTTGCGCTGAGGTTGGACGGCGACCGGGTGAAGACCATTCGCATCGGACTGGGGGGGGTGGCGGCGACGCCCATTCGGGCTTACGCGACCGAGGAGGCCCTGACCGGCAAGGTCTGGAACGAGCGCACCGTACGCGAGGCCGCCCGCGTGCTGCGCGGCGAGGGTACACCGCTGGACGACCACCGCGCGTCGGCGGCGTACCGGGCGGCGATGCTGGAACAGTCCCTGCTCAAGTTCTACTTCGAGAAGACGGGCGAGGAGGTGGGCGTATGACGAGCCTGCATGAACGGCCCCCGGTGGGCGCGGTGGGCGAGGCCATCCCGCACGAGAGCGCCGAACTGCATGTCACCGGGCACGCGCTGTACACGGACGACCTCGGCGTGCGGCTCCAGAACCTCCTCCACGCCTGGCCCCTTCAGGCCCCGCACGCCCACGCGCGGGTCACGCGGCTGAACGTCGCCCCCGCCCTGAGCGTGCCCGGCGTGGTGCGGGTCCTCACCGCCGAGGACGTGCCGGGCGTGAACGACGCGGGCGTGAAGCACGACGAGCCGCTGTTTCCCTCCGAGGTCATGTTCCACGGCCACGCGGTCTGCTGGGTGCTGGGCGAGAGCGCCGACGCCGCGCGGCTGGGGGCCGAGGCCATCGAGATCGAGTACGAACCGCTGCCCGCCCTCCTCACGCTCACGGAGGCCATCGCCGCCGGGTCGTTCCAGGGCAACCAGCCCACCCTGCGCCGGGGCGACGCCGAGTACGGGTTGAGTCAGGCCACCCACGTCTTCGAGGGCGAGTTCGAGTTCGGCGGGCAGGAGCATTTCTATCTGGAGACGAACGCCTCGCTCGCCACGGTGGATGAGAACGGACAGGTCTTCGTCCAGAGCAGCACCCAGCACCCCACCGAGACGCAGGAGATCGTGGCGCACGTCCTCGGTCTCACGAGCAGCGAGGTGACGGTTCAGTGTCTGCGGATGGGCGGCGGCTTCGGCGGCAAGGAGATGCAGCCCCACGGCTTCGCGGCGGTGGCGGCGCTGGGCGCGGTACTGACGGGCCGCCCGGTCCGGCTGCGCCTCAACCGCACGCAGGACCTCACCATGACGGGCAAGCGTCACCCCTTTCACGCGAGCTGGCGGGTCGGCTTCGACGCGGACGGCCACCTCCTCGCCCTCCAGGCCACCCTCACCTCGGACGGCGGGTGGAGCCTCGACCTCTCCGAGCCGGTGCTGGCCCGCGCCCTGTGCCACATCGACAACGCCTATTTCATTCCGCACGTAGAGGTTCACGGTCGCATCGCCAGGACCAATAAGACCTCCCAGACGGCCTTCCGGGGCTTCGGTGGACCGCAAGGGATGCTCGTGATCGAGGACATCCTGGGCCGCTGCGCCCCGCTCCTCGGGCTGGAGGCCCACGAGCTGCGCCGCCGCAACTTCTATCAGCCCGGCGAGGCCACCCCCTACGGGCAACCCGTCCGGCATGCCGAGCGGCTGGCGGACCTGTGGGAGACGCTGCTCGCCCGCTCGGACTTCGCGGCGCGGGCGGAGGAGGTGCGAGCTTTCAACGCGGCGCACCCGCACGTCAAGCGTGGCCTCGCCGTCACGCCCGTCAAGTTCGGCATCTCCTTCAACTTCACGGCGTACAACCAGGCGGGGGCGCTCGTCCACGTCTACAAGGACGGCTCGGTCCTCATCAACCACGGCGGCACCGAGATGGGGCAGGGCCTCCACACGAAGATGATGCAGGTCGCGGCCACCGCCCTCGGCGTGCCCCTCTCCTGCGTGCGGCTCGCACCCACCCGCACGGACAAGGTACCGAACACGAGCGCAACGGCGGCGAGCAGCGGCGCGGATCTCAACGGCGGGGCCATCAAGGACGCCTGCGAGCAGATCAAGGCGCGGCTGGCGGCGGTGGCGGCGGGGTCGCTGGGCACCGTGGCGGCGAAGGTGGGGGCGCTGGGCGTCCACCCGAACGACGTGCGCTTCGAGCGGGGGCGGGTCTTTCCGGTCGGGCACCCCGAACTTGGGATGGACTTCCGGCAGGTCGTCCACGACGCCTACCACCTGCGGACGCAGCTCTGGGCGGCGGGCTTCTACCGCACGCCGGGCCTCCACTGGGACCGCACCACGATGCAGGGCGAGCCGTTCAAATACTTCTCCTACGGCGCGTCGGTGAGCGAGGTGGAGGTGGACGGCTTCACCGGGGCCTCCCGCCTGCGCCGGGTGGACATCCTGCACGACGTGGGCGACAGCCTCTCACCCCTAATCGACATCGGGCAGGTGGAGGGCGGCTTCGTGCAGGGCGCGGGTTGGCTCACGCTGGAGGACCTGCGCTGGGACACATCCGACGGGCCGCACCGGGGCCGCCTCGCCACCCAGTCGGCGAGCACCTACAAGCTCCCCTCCTTCTCGGAGGTGCCCGAAGTGTTCAACGTCGCCCTCCTGGAGCGGGCCACCGAGAGCGGCGTGGTGTACGGCTCCAAGGCGGTGGGCGAGCCGCCCCTGATGCTGGCGATCAGCGTCCGCGAGGCGCTCCGGCAGGCGGCGGCGGCCTTCGGGCCGGGCGGTCGGGAACCCCTCCTCGCCAGCCCCGCCACCCCGGAGGCCGTGTTCTGGGCGCTGGACACGGCGCGGCAGGCGAGCGCACGGGCGGAAGTGGCGGCAGACTGATGAAAGATTGGACGAACACTTCGTCTTTCGGGGGGCCAGGCTCGTTCACCCCCTCCCGGCCTCCCCCCTCAAGGGGGAGGAGCAAAAAGCAAGCTGAGAGGCTGGTTCAGAAGTCAGACGTTGCAGCTAACTTTGACCAACGACTCGGGCTTTTCGCTCCTCCCCCCTTGTGGGGGAGGTTGGGAGGGGGGTGGCAAGCGAAGCTTGCCCTCTTACTAGCCAGCCAGCCAAACCCTTCCCAATCCCCAGTGGCGGCTCCCTGACATGGCCCCCAATTGGCTGACCGCTGTTCAAACTCTCGCTGAGCGGGGCGAGCCGGGCGTCCTCGTCACCGTCGCGGCGGTGCGCGGCCATGCCCCGCGTGAGGCGGGGGCGAAGATGGTCGTCGGGACGGCGGAGACGTGGGACAGCGTGGGCGGCGGCAACCTGGAGGCGACCGCCGTAGAGCGTGCCCGCGCCCTGCTCGCCTGCGGGGCCTCAGCCCCCGAACTGCTCACCCTGCGCCTGACCGACCGCGCCCCGAACGAGTACGGGCGGCAGTGCTGCGGCGGCGAGGTGACGCTCCTCCTCGAACCGCTCGCCACCGTGCGCCCACACCTCGCCATCTTCGGGGTCGGGCACGTCGGCCTCGCGCTGGCGCACATCCTGAACACGTTGCCCGTCCACCTGCACCTGATCGACTCGCGGGCGGCACAACTCGCACCGGAGCGGCTGGCCGGGCTTGAGGGCGGCGCGGCGCGGCGGCACGTCCACCACACGCCTATCCCCGAACTCGCGCTCGCCGACCTGCCCGCCGGATCGCACCTCGTCGTCATGACGCACGACCACGCGGAGGACGCCGCCCTGTGTGACGCCGCATTGCGCCGCCCCGACCTCGGCTTCGTCGGGCTGATCGGCTCGAAGGTCAAGTGGGCGCGGTTCCGCGAGCAATTGGCGGCGGTCGGACACTCCCCGGACGCTCTGACGCGCATCACCACCCCCATCGGCCTGCCCGGCATTCGCGGCAAGAGTCCCGCCGTCATCGCCCTGAGTGTGGCCGCGCAGCTTCAGCAGGTCATGGAGGCCGAACCCGCCCCCTCTCCCATCCCCCAGAGGACCCCATGAGGCTCTACCGCGCCACCCTGATGCACACGCCCGAGAACGCCTTCACCGCACAGGATGCCCTGCACGCGCTGGACGACGGCGGCCTGCTGGTGGGGGAGGAGGGGACGATCCTCGCCTGCGGCCCCTTCGCCGAGGTGCGGGCGGCCCACCCCCGCGCCGAGGTCGTGGACCTGCGCGGCGGGGTGCTGCTGCCGGGCTTCGTGGACACCCACGTCCACTACCCGCAGGTGCGGGTCATCGGCGGGCTGGGGATGCACCTGCTGGAGTGGCTGGACCGCAACGCCCTGCCCGAGGAGGCGCGCATGGCCGACCGCGCCCACGCCCGCGCCGTGGCCCACGAGTTCCTGTCCGCCCTCGCCGCGAACGGTACGACGACCGCGCTCGTGTTCGGAAGTCACTACGCCTCCGCGATGGAGGAGTTCTTCTCGTGGGCACAGGACACCGGCCTGCGGATCGTCGCCGGGCAGGTCGTCTCCGACCGTCTCCTGCGCCCCGAACTCCACACCACGCCGGAGCGGGCCTACGCCGAGGGCCGCACCCTCATCGAACGCTGGCACGGGGTCGGACGCCTCCTGTACGCCGTCACGCCGCGCTTCTCGCTCTCCGCGAGCGAGGCGATGCTCGACGCCTGCGGGACGTTGACCCGTGAGTTCCCCACCGTGCGCTTCACTTCCCACATCAACGAGAGTCCGCGCGAGATCGGGACCGTGCGCGACCTGTTCCCCGCTGCCCGCGACTATCTCGACACCTATGAGCGGGCGGGCCTCGTCACCCGCCGGGGCGTCCTCGCACACAACGTTCACCCCTCCGACCGCGAACTCGGCGTGATGGCCGAACACCGCTGCTCGGTCGCCCACTGCCCGTGCAGCAACTCGGCGCTGGGCAGCGGCCTGTTCCCGCTGCGGCGGCACCTGCGGGCGGGCGTCCACGTCTCGCTGGGCACCGACGTGGGCGGGGGCACGGGCTTTTCCATGCTCAAGGAGGGCTTGCAGGCGTACTTCATGCAGCAACTGTTGGGGGAGGTGGGCGAACCGCTCAGCCCCGCCCACCTCCTGTATCTGGCGACCCGCGCGGGCGCTGAGGCGTTGGGGCTGGAGGAGACGACCGGGGACTTCTCCGTGGGCAAGGCGTTCGACGCCGTGTACCTCCGTCCGCCGCAGGACAGCACCCTCGACACCGTGCTGCGCCACTCGGACGGGCCGGGCCGCACCCTGGCCGCCCTGTTCACGCTGGGCACGCAATCGGACGTGGACCGCGTGTGGGTGGGCGGTGACGAGGTGTACGCCCGGTCCGCCGCGCCGGAGGTGGGGGTGAGGGCGTGAGGGGGAGCGGTCAGCCGTCAGCGGTCTGCGAAAGAACTGGGGAGGTAGAGGACAGGGTTTCTTCTGAGCCAGGCCCGCTCACCCCCACCCGGCCTCTCCCATCAAGACGCTTGATGTGAATCGCAGATCGGGCAGTAGAGGTGTTTTTGCCGTCTGGCAGAAGGACGAGCGTTGCTCGTCACCCCTCTCCCCAGCCCTCTCCCGCAAGGGGAGAGGGAGCAAAAAAGAGAACTCGTGATCTTCTCGTAGTCATTCGTCTGAACGCCAAGAACCCATTCTGAGCGCGTGAAGTCGCCCAACGTTCATAGCAAGACGAGCAGCGTGGTCTTTCAGCTCCTCCCCCCCTGCGGGGGAGGCCGGGTGGGGGGTGGCCAGCCCCGCTTGCCCTTCAAACGCCCCCCGAGCCGTCACCCTCAAGGAGTCCTCCCATGTCCGACGCTTCCACGACGCGCACCGTTCCCAGTTCTGGTCTCGACCGCTTCTTCGGGCTGAGCGCACATGGCTCGACCGTCTCGCGTGAGGTCCGGGCGGGCCTCACGACGTTTCTCACGATGAGCTACATCCTCTTCGTGAATCCGCAGGTTTTGAGCGCGGCGATCAACGTCCCCAACGCCTTCGTGCAGCTCCTGATGACGACGGCCATCGCGGCGGCCTTCGGGTCGTTCGTGATGGGGCTGATCGCCAAGTATCCCTTCGCGCAGGCACCGGGCATGGGCCTGAACGCCTTTTTCGCCTTCACGGTGGTACAGGGGCTGGGCGTGCCGTGGCAGACGGCGCTGGGGGCGGTGTTCGTCAGCGGCGTTCTGTTCGTGGTCCTGAGCGTGATCGGGGCGCGGCAGGCCATCGTCCAGGCCATCCCGACCGCGTTGAAGTTCGCCATCACGGGCGGCATCGGCGCGTTCCTCGCCTTCCTGGGGCTGCGGAGCGCCGGACTCGTCGTGAGCAACGAGGCGACGCTGCTGGGGCTGGGGTCGCTCAGAAGTCCGACCGTGTGGTTGTCACTCGTCGGCCTGCTCATCACCGCCGTTCTGATGACCCGGCGGGTGACGGGCGCGATCCTGTGGGGCATCCTGACGACGACGGCGCTCGCCATCGTGACGGGGGCCGCCGTGTACGCGGGCGGGTCGGAGGGGGCCTTGCGCGCCTTCCCCGGCTTCGGCGGTGCCTTCCTGGGCATCTTCGGAGCGCCCGTGTGGCCCGCGTCGCTCGTGGGCCAGATGGACCTCGCCGGGGCGCTGGGGCTGGGGCTGCTGAGCGTGGTGTTCACGTTCTTCTTCGTGGACTTCTTCGACGCGACGGGCACGCTGACGGGCCTCTCGCAGCGGGCGGGCTTCCTCGACGCGAACGGCAACATGCCGCGCGCCCGCCGCCTCTTCGCGATGGACGGGCTGGCGGCCATGTTCGGCGCGTTCATGGGCACCTCCACGACGACCGCCTACGTGGAGTCGGCCTCGGGCATCGGCGAGGGCGGGCGCACGGGCCTGACCGCCGTGACGGTGGGGGTGCTGTTCCTCCTCGCCATGTTCCTGTGGCCGCTCGCCGCCGCCATTCCGGGGGCCGCCACCGCCCCGGCCCTGATTCTGGTGGGGGCGCTCATGATGGAGGGCGTCAAGCACGTGGACTGGGACGACATCAGCGAGGGCCTGCCCGCCTTCCTGACCGTCATCGCCATGCCGCTGACCTTCTCCATCGCCAACGGCGTGAGCCTCGGCGTCATCTCCTACTGCGCGATCAAGCTCCTGAGTGGGCAGGGCCGCAAGGTCAGCCCCATCCTGTACGGGGTGGCGGCGCTGCTGCTCGTCCGCTACATCTGGCTCGTGGGGGAGTAGAAAGATGTAGACTCCGGGAAAGTTCAGCCCTCACAACCCCTGGTCCTGACAGCGTGTCGGGGCCAGTTTTCGTTCAAGGAGGTCAGGTATGACAGAAGCACAGACGTTGCTGCGCGGCATCCACACTCTGCTGACGATGCGGGGGGAACGGACTTCGCCCGACGCGCCCATCCCGGACGCCGCCGTTCTCATCGAGGGCGAGCGCGTGCGCTGGGTCGGCCCGGAGAGCGAGTTGCCCGCCGACCTCCTCGCTCCCGACTGCCAGACGCGCGACCTGAGCGGGCATGTGGTCCTGCCCGGCCTGATCAATACTCACCACCACCTCTACCAGAACCTGACGCGCTGCCTCGCGCCGGATGCGGGGCTGTTCGACTGGCTGCGGACGCTGTACCCGATCTGGCTGCGGCTGACACCGGAGGCGGCCTTCGTGAGCACGCAAGTTGGACTTGCCGAACTCGCCCTCTCCGGCTGCACGACGAGCAGCGACCACCTCTACCTCTACCCGAACGGGGTGCGGCTGGACGACACCGTGGAGGCGGCGCAGGAGGTCGGCCTGCGCTTCCACGCGACGCGCGGCAGCATGAGCCTCGGCGAGTCGCAGGGGGGCCTGCCCCCCGACCGCGCCGTGGAGCGGGAGGACGACATCCTCCGCGACAGCGAGCGCGTGATCACGGCGCTGCACGACCCCCGGCCCCTGGCGATGACGCGGGTGGCCCTCGCCCCCTGCTCGCCCTTCTCGGTGACGGGCGACCTGATGCGCGAGAGCGCGCGTCTGGCCCGCGCCCACGGGGTCCTGCTCCACACCCACCTCGCGGAGACGGCGGACGAGGACGCCTTCTGCCTGGCCCGCTTCGGCCTGCGCCCGCTGGACTACGCCGAGTCGCTGGAGTGGCTGGGGCCGGACGTGTGGTTCGCGCACGGGGTCCACTTCAGCCAAGCGGACGCGGCGCGCCTCGGCCAGTGCGGCTGCGGCGTCGCCCACTGCCCGAGCAGCAACATGCGGCTGGCGAGCGGCATCGCCCCGGTGCGGACGCTGCTGGAGGCGGGCGTGCGGGTGGCCCTCGGCGTGGACGGCAGCGCGAGCAACGACGGCGCGCACCTGCTCGGGGAGGCACGGCAGGCCCTCCTGTCCTCGCGGGTGCGCGGCACGCCCGGCGAGGCCCCACGAGCGGCGGACGCCCTCACTGCCTACGAGGCCCTCTGGCTCGCCACGCGGGGCGGCGCGCGGGTGCTGGGCCGGGAGGACGCCCTCGGCCAGCTCGCGCCGGGTTTCGCCGCCGACCTCATCGCCGTGGACCTGCGCGACCTCGCCTTCGCCGGGGCGCGGCACGATCCCCTCTCCGCCCTGACCCTGTGCGGCCCGCCGCGTGTGGCATTAAGCTTTGTGGGCGGGCGGCCCGTCGTGGAGGGCGGGCGGGTGACGACGCTGGACCTGCCGCCCCTGCTGGAGCGGCACGAGCGGCTGAGCCGGGGGATGATTCTGGGGTAGTGGGTAGGCAGAGGTAGGGGGCAGCTCAGATTTTACGAGGCCGCCCCTGCTGTTGGACTGGCGAGAGCGTCGTTGGAAGGGTTCTCTTCAACGGTGAAGCTCACCTGGGACGCCTGCAGCGTCCACCCCCCACCCGGCCTCCCCCGCAAGGGGGGAGGAGCAACAGAAGCGCGTTTTGTCCCTTTCGATCACGCTCTGAAAAGCATCACCCCTCCTCACCGACGGCGGGCGCGCGGAACGGCAGATACTTCGGCACCCAGAACTTCGCGCGCACCCGCTCCAGCAGCGCCGCGTCGTCGAGTTCCGCCAGCTCCGCCTCCTGCGCCACGCCGTCGCGCACGGCCTGACGGATGACCCGCGCGGCGACCTCCACGCTCGCCTGCGGCAGTTCCGAGACGGGCGGGTAGAGGCGGTCGGGATGGGTGCGCCCGGTGTACTCCGCGAGGGCGTAGGCCGCCTGCGCCACCATCTCGTCCGTGATCTCGCGCACGCCCGCGAGGATCGCCCCGAAGCCGAGGCCGGGGAAGATGAAGGCGTTGTTGCCCTGCCCGACGGGGTACGTCTGCCCGTTCAGCTCCACCGGGTCGAAGGGGCTGCCCGTCGCCACGAGGGCCGCGCCATCCGTCCAGCGCAGCACGTCGGCGGGCAGGGCCTCGCAGTTGGCGGTGGGGTTGGAGAGGGGGAAGACGATGGGCCGCGCGGTGTTCGCGTGAACCGCCCGCACCACGTCCTCCCCGAAAGCGCCCGCCACGCCGGAGAGGCCGACGAGGACGGTCGCCCCCGCTCCCCGCACCGTCTCCAGCAGGCCCGGCGCGCGGCCCTCGTAGGTGAAGCCGAGGCCCGCCGGGTCGTGCGCGTAGGGCTGCTTGTACCCGTCCAACCGGCGGTCGGTCAGGAGGAGGCCCGTCTGGTCCAGC
The DNA here is from genome assembly GCF_036543075.1 of Deinococcus sp. YIM 134068. Lineage (NCBI taxonomy): Bacteria > Thermotogati > Deinococcota > Deinococci > Deinococcales > Deinococcaceae > Deinococcus > Deinococcus lichenicola. The sequence goes on along the minus strand of NZ_JAZHPF010000007.1, from coordinate 73,874 downwards.
ACGAAGAGGCGGGCGCGGGCCTCCTCGTCGGTCAGGCCCTCGTCTATCAGGCCCCTACGCAGCGCGTCCGTCACCCCGATGCCGCCCGCACCCGCCCCGTGCAGGACGATGCGTTGGTCGCGCAGCCGCTCGCCCCCCAGACGGCAGGCGTTCAGCACCCCGGCGAGGACCACCGCGCCCGTCCCCTGAATGTCGTCGTTGAAGCTCGGCACGACCTTGCGATACCGCTCCAGCACCGTGAAGGCCGCGTCGCGTGAGAAGTCCTCCCACTGGATGATCGCCTTCGGATAGCGGGCGCGCGTCGCCTCCACGAAACGGTCCACGAAGGCCAGGTACTCGTCGCCCGTCAGGCGCGTGTGGTGGACGCCGAGGTAATCGGGGTCGTCGAGCAGGTCCTGACGGTTGGTGCCCACGTCCAGCTCCACGGGCAGGGTCTTGTCCGGCCCGACGCCGCCCGCCACCACGTAGAGGCTGAGCTTGCCGATACTGATTGCCATGCCCCCGAACCCCTGATCTCCGATACCGAGGATGGCGCTGGAATCGGTCGCCACGATGATGCGAACGTCGTTGAGGGGCACGTTGGCGAGGGCCTGCCCCGCCCGCCCGATATTCGCCGTGGAGAGCGTCAGGCCGCGCGGCACCCGGTAAATCTGGCTGAAGTTCTGCACCGCCAGCCCCACGGTCGGCGTGTACACGACGGGCAGCATTTCCTCGACATGTGCGGCGAGGAGGGCGTAGAACAGCACCTCGTTGCGGTCTTGCAGGTTGCGGAGGAAGACGTGCCGCTCCAGCGGGTCCGTCACCTTGCTGTAGGCGCGGTGCAATCTCTCCACCAGCGTCTCCAGCGTGTCCACCTGCGGGGCGATCAGCCCGTCGAGGCCCAGCGCGGCCCGTTCCTCCTCGGTGAAGGCAGTTCCCTTATTCAGCAGCGGAATGCGCGTGAGGTCGAAGCCCCGCACGAGCGGTTCGAGGAAGCGGCGGCCCCCCGCGTCACGGCGAACATCGTAGTGGGTGGTGAGGGGAAGGCGGGCGGGGGGGTGGGTGGCGGTCATGGGGGCCTCCTTTGAGGCGTCAGGGCTTAGCAGTTAGGGGTTAGGGAAGAGGGGAGGACCGCCGTTTTGACGAACGTTCAGGAGCGTTGGTCGAAAAGAAGACGAGTCGCTGGCAGATGATTGGGGTGGTTGTTTATCTACGTTCTGGGGAGGCCAGGCCCGCTCACCCCCTCTCCTGCGGAGCTGTACCAGTCCCGGCGTCCCCCCTCAAGGGGGAGGAGCAAAAAACACTCCTTGTATTCGTATAGTTGTCCAATAGTTCCTTCTGGCGACTGGTGACTGGCGACTCCCCGCCCTACGTCGGCTCTAGCGGATGACGGTTCATGTCCTTGTAGAGCAGGTACTTGCTCCACGTCTTGCCGAGTGCCCCGTACCACTGCGGGCAGTGGGCACCCATCCAGATCACGTCGCCCCTCGTGACCTGCAAGTACCGCTCGCCGAGGCGGTAGATGCCCTCGCCCTCCAGCATCAGCAGGCCGTGTTCCATATAGTGAATCTCCACGTAGGGCAGCGTGGCCCCCGGCGCGTAGCTCATGGTGGTCACGATGAAGTCGAACTGCGGCGCGTCGGGGAGCAGCTTGCGCGCGATGAGGCCGGGGTCGCCCTCGAACTCGGTGCCCGCCACGTCCTGCTCGTTGCCGACGAAGACCTCCGGCGCGGGCAGGCCCTCCAACTGGGGCTGAAACCGCTTCTCGAAGACGGAGACGCGGGCCGCCTCCCCCGCGTGGATGCTGTGATCCGTCCCGGCGGGGAGGTAGGCGTACCCGTACTCGGTCAGGCGGTGGGTGTCGCCGCCCACGCGCACCTCCACCTCACCGTCGAGCACGAACACGAAGCGTTGAACGCCCTTCGGCGGAGCGCTCGCCACCGCGCCCGCACGCATCTCGGCGGTGAACTGGCTGAAACGGGCACCCAGCCCGATCACCGGGGCGATGTGGACGAGGCAGGCCGTGTCCTTCCACTCGGCCACGGCTGTGCGGATGAAGGTTTCGGGCGTCAGGAGGGCGTACTCCGGGTTGACGACGCTGCGGGTCTGGCCGAGGTGTTTGAGGGTCAAGGGGGCCTCCTGGGGGGCGGGGGTCTAACGGTCTAACCGTCTGACGGTCTAACGGCGTGTTGGAGTGTGTTTCTCGTTGGACAACAAGACGAGCGTTGCTCGTCACCCCTCTCCCCGGCCCTCTCCCGCAAGGGGAGAGGGAGAAAAAGCTATTGCCCTTGCTCTTTTGCTCCTCCCCCTTGAGGGGGGAGGCCGGGAGGGGGTGAGCTGGCCTAGCAATAAAGAAAACGAACACGTCAATTCCCCTCTCTTCTGACCGCTGAAAGCTGACGGCTGACCGCTTTCAGGTCGGCACCACCAACCGTCCCCCCGGCGGCAGAGGAAACACCCCGTCCACATACACCTTCTGCCCCCTGAGAAGCGTTCGGCGTACCCGGCCCCGGAAGGTGCGGCCCAGGTAGGGGCTGAATTTCCAGCGGGTGTGAAGGTCGTCCCTCGTGTGGACCCACTCCTCGTCCAGCGCGACGAGGCACAGGTCGGCGTCGGCTCCCGGCTCCAGGCGGCCCTTCGCGGCGAGGCCGAAGCGGTCGGCGGGCGCATGGGACAGCAGGCGGACGATGTGCGGCAGGGTCAGCCCGTGCGCCCGCCCCTCGGTGAGCATCGCGGCCAGGGTGGACTGCACCCCGGCGACGCCGCCCCACACCTCGAAGAAGTCGGCACGGTCCTTGAGGTCGAGGCTGCTCGGTGAGTGGTCGGACCCCACCGTGTCCACCAGTCCGGCGCGCAAGGCGTTCCAGAGGGCGTCCACCTCCGGCTGACCACGCAGGGGCGGCGCGCACTTGAGGACCGCGCCCAGCCGTTCCATGTCCTCGCCCGTGAAGAGGAGGTGGTGAGGGCAGACCTCCACGCTCACGTCCACGCCGCGCGACCGCGCCTCGGCGGCCAGCGTCACGGCCCGCCCGGTGCTGAGGTGGACGAGGTGCAGCCGCCCGCCCGTCTCCTCCGCGAGCAGCAGGGCGCGCGAGACGGCCTCGGCCTCGGCGAGCACGGGGCGGCTCCGCAGGTAGTCGGCGACGCCCGTGCCGCCCCCCGCCCGGATGCGCGCGGCGAGGATGCCCGTGATCGCGTCGCTCTCGCCGTGCAGGGCGACCACGCGGCCCAGGTCGCGGGCCACGGCCAGCCCCTCCCACACGGTCACGTCGTCGGCGGCGGTAAACTCGGCGATGCCGCTGTTGCTCATGAACGCCTTGAAGCCCAGCGCCCCGGCCTCGGCGAGTTCGGGCAGACGGTCCAGCCCACCTGGCGTCAGCCCACCCCACAGGGCGAAGTCGGCGTGGGACCCGGCCTCGGCGGCGCGGCGCTTGGCCTCGAAGGTCTCGCGGTCGAGCACGGGCGGCGTGCTGTTGAGCGGCATGTCCCCGAAGGTGGTGCCGCCCCCGGCGAGGAGGGCACGGCTGCCCGTCGTCACGCCCTCCCAGTCGGTGCGGCCCGGCTCGTTGAAGTGGACGTGGAGGTCCACCGCGCCGGGAAGGACGTGCAGGCCCCGCGCGTCGATCTCCTCGCGGGCACTCTCCGCAAGGTCGGGGCCGACCGCCACCACCCGGCCCCCCTCCACCGCGAGGTCGGCGGTCTCCACGCCGCTCTCCCGCACGACCGCGCCGCCACGCACCAAAAGGTCGTACATCAGCGGGCCTCCTCGCGCTCGGCGAGCAGGCGCAGGAAGCGGGCACCGACGCGCAGGGCGGCCTCCACGTCCCCCTCCAGCACGCTCTCGTCGGGGTGATGGCTGATGCCGCCGGGTGAGCGCAGGAAGAGCATCGCGGCGGGCCAGACCTGCCCGACCAGCATGGCGTCGTGCCCGGCACCGCTCACCATCGGGGTGGCGTCGTGGCCCTCGGCGAGCATGGCCTTGCCCAATAGGGTCATCAGCGCGGGGTTCATCGGGGTCGCGGCCTCCTCCAGCCGCAGGGCGTGGGTGAAGCTCAGGCCGCGTTCCTCCGCAATGCGCCGTCCCTCGGCCAGTATCCGTTCCAGGGCCTCGCGCCGCACCTCGTTCGACGCGTGGCGGATGTCGAGCGTGAGGCGGACCTCGCCGGGAATCACGTTGACGGCCCCCGGCAGCGGCGTCAGCGAGCCGACGGTGGCGACGAGGCGCGGCGTCTTGCGGGCCAGCGTCTCCGTGGCGAGGACGAAGGCGCTCGCGCCCGCCAGCGCGTCCCGGCGCAGGCGCATGGGCGTGGTGCCCGCGTGGTTGGCCCGGCCCGTGAAGGTCAGGTCCAGCCGCGACTGCCCCGCGATGGCCTCCACCAGCCCCAGCGGGCGGCCCTCGGCCTCCAGCACCGGCCCCTGCTCGATGTGGAGTTCGAGATAGCCCAGCACGTCGTCCGCAAGTCGCGCCTCCGCCAACGTATTCACGTCCAGCCCGTAGTCGGTGATGGCCTGAGCGACGGTTCGGCCCCGCGCGTCGGTCACGCCGAGCAGCGCCTCCGCCGTGCCGAGCAGCGCCCGGCTCCCGATGAAGGGCACGCCGAAGCGCACGCCCTCCTCCTCGCTGAAGCCCACGACCTCCACGTGGTAGGGGAGGGACACGTCGCGCAGCGCCTCCATTAGCGCGACCCCCAGCACCACGCCGAGCACGCCGTCGTAGGGTCCGGCGTTCGGCACGGTGTCGAGGTGCGAGCCGATGACGAGCGTGCGGGCACCCGGCCTGTCGCTGCGGCGGGTGGCCCGCCAGTTCCCGGCAGCGTCCTCACGGGTCCGCAACCCCAGCGAGGCGGCCCAGCGGTCCAGCCGCGCGTGGGCGTCGTGCGTGGGCGCGCAGAGGAAGGTGCGGGTGATCTGGCCGGGAACCTCGGTGCAGGCGGCGATCTCCAGGCAGCAGTCGAGCGCCCGTCCGGCCAGGCGGCCCCAGTCTTCGGCCAGGGGGAGGGGAGCGGGCGTCGTGGGGGGCCGGGTCATACGGGATTCACCTCCGGGAGGGAGCGGGCCACCGCCGGGAAGAAGGCGGGGCAGGCGTCGGGGAGGACGAGCGCGAGCAGCAGCCGCGCGGCGCTCTCCTGCGGGTCGGCCTGGTGGGCCAGGAGTTGTCGGAAACGCTCCGGCGTGAGCGTTCCCCCCGTGTCCAGCGGCAGGCGGTGACGCACCCACCCCCACAACTGGGCGCGGGCGAGTTCGGTGGTGGCGGTGTCCTCCACCCGCCCGTTGCGGACGATCACACCCCGACCGCCCAGCCACGCGCGGAAGTATGTAACCGACACGCCGATAGCCTCGCGCACCGCGGCCTCGGACACCCGTTCGGCGCGGGGAAGGTCGAGCAGTTCGGCGGCCACGTCCTCCTCGGCCATCGGCGATGGGGGAGAGACGGGCGGCGGCGACTGGAACACGGCCCGGACGGTGGGAATCAGTTCCGGCAGCCCGGCCCACGCCGCGACGTAACCCCGCGCGGCCTCCCGCTCCTTGTCGGCGCGCACGACGGCGAGGGCGGGTTCGGGATTCTGCGGGTCGGGGGCCAGCGCCGCCGTGCCCCCGATGGCCTGCGCGCCCCGTCGGCCACACACCCGCGCGAGGTGGGCCTCGTAAGCTCCCATCGCCGGTTGCCCCATGTGCAACTCGCCGCGCTCCGGCAGGCAGAATCGCCTGTCCAGCCCCAGCCACTTCACCGCGCTGAACACGTAGTCCCAGCGCCCGGCATTCAGCCCGAAGGCCCGCTCCCGCAGCGTATGCAGCAGCTCCTCGGCGTGGAAGGCCCCCGGCAGCGTCTCGATCTGGATGCAGACGCGCAGGCTGTTCGGCACCCGTCCGCTCAGGTGCTCGGCCTCGGTCAGCAGGTCGTTCCAGAACTCCGCCTCGTCGGGAAACTCCAGCTTGGGAACGTAGACGAACAGGTGGTCACGGCCCGCGAACGCCCCCACGAAGGCGGCGAGGTCGTCGACGCTGGCGCTTCCGCCGTCCCCGTTCTCCATGTACAGCGGGCGGGGCCGGGTCATGGGGAGCGGGCCACCCTCCGGCAACCCCTGAAGGTTCGCGTGTCCGGCCCGTACATTCTCCGGCGTCGGCGAAAAGGTGTCGTCGAAGTCGAAAATCAGGGCGTCGGGGGCGGCGGTGAGCGCAGCCTTCAATGCCCCGGCGTCGCTCGGTTCCACGAGCTGTTCCACCAGGCGGGCACGCAGTTCTGCGGGCGGAGGGGCCACCTGCCACTCCCCCTGACGAACAGACGCCCCCGCCGGGTTGAAGCCGGGTGCCCAGCTGCTCCGGTCCTGGGCGAGCAGGGCACGCCAGCGCCCACCGAAACGGTCCTGAAGCGTGCGCCGAAGGTCGGGGGCAGGTGTGGTCACAGGGAGACTCCAGTGGTGCCGCGCAGGCAGCCGGGTCAGGGTCGGGCGGCGATGAGGAGCGAAGTGCTTAGGGTGTAACACATCCCCGCCGCTTTTGTCAAAGTGTGGAGAGGTTTTTTGCTCCGTAAAATACTCAGGTACATGCCCTCTCAACCCAAAGTAGCATTCTGGGCTTCTCAGGAACCTGCTTCTCTCGCCGCCCTGATTTTCTGCGGGATCAGGCGTCTCAAGCCTACGTCCAACACGGAGAGAAGGTCCGCCGCTCAACCCGTGGGGATGTGGAGCGCGATCCATCCCCTTATTTTCATTCAGCGAAATATAGTTCTACGGATTGACAAACCAGCCCTCGACCCTTAAGCTCGCCCTCAAGGAGGAAACTCAGATGCCCAAGATGACTGCGGCGGAAGCTGCCGTGCATGTGATGCGCCTGGAGGGTGTGGACACCGCGTTCGGGGTGCCGGGGGCCGCCATCAACCCGCTGTACGCGGCGCTGCGGAAGATCGGCGGGGTGAACCACATCCTCGCGCGGCACGTGGAGGGCGCGTCGCACATGGCTGACGGATACACGCGGGCGAAGGCGGGCAACATCGGCGTGTGCATCGGCACGAGCGGCCCGGCGGGCACCGACATGATCACGGGCCTGTACGCGGCGAGCGCGGACTCGGTGCCCATCCTGTGCATCACCGGGCAGGCCCCGCGCGCCCGGCTGCACAAGGAGGACTTTCAGGCGGTGGACATCGAGAGCATCGCCAAGCCCGTGACCAAATGGGCCGTCACCGTGCGCGAACCCGCCCTCGTGCCGCGCGTGTTCCAGCAGGCGTTCCACCTCATGCGCTCGGGGCGGCCCGGCCCGGTCCTCGTGGACCTGCCCTTCGACGTGCAGATGGGGGAGATCGAGTTCGACCCGGAGACCTACTCGCCACTGCCCGTCTACAAGCCCGCCGCCACCCGCGCGCAGGTGGAAAAGGCGATGGCGATGCTTCAGGAGGCCGAGCGCCCCCTGATCGTCTCCGGCGGCGGGGTCATCAACGCCGATGCGTCGGACCTGCTCCAGACCCTCGCGGAGCTGACCGGCGTGCCCGTCATCCCCACGCTGATGGGCTGGGGCACCATTCCCGACGACCACCCCCTGATGGCGGGCATGGTGGGCCTCCAGACCTCGCACCGCTACGGCAACGCGACGATGCTCGCCTCGGACTTCGTGCTGGGCATCGGCAACCGCTGGGCGAATCGGCACACCGGCTCGGTGGAGGTGTACACGCAGGGCCGCAAGTTCGTCCATGTGGACATCGAGCCGACCCAGATCGGGCGCGTCTTCGGGCCGGACTACGGCATCGTCTCCGACGCGCGGGCCGCGCTGGAACTGTTCGTGGAAGTGGCGCGCGAGTGGCGGGCGGCTGGGAAGCTGAGGGACCGTGGGGAGTGGGCCGAGGAGTGCCGCGAGCGCAAGCGCACGATGCTCCGCAAGACGCACTACGAGAACGTGCCCATCAAGCCCCAGCGCGTCTACGAGGAGATGAACAAGGCGTTCGGGCGCGACTCGGTGTACGTCACCACCATCGGGCTGTCGCAGATCGCGGGCGGACAATTCCTGCACGTCTACCAGCCGCGTCACTGGATCAACGCGGGGCAGGCCGGACCGCTGGGCTGGACGGTGCCCGCCGCGCTGGGGGTCGTCGCCGCCCGGCCCGATGCGGAGGTCGTCGCACTCTCCGGCGACTACGACTTCCAGTTCATGATCGAGGAACTCGCGGTCGGCGCGCAGTTCAACCTGCCCTACCTGCAAGTCCTCGTGAACAACTCCTACCTTGGCCTGATCCGCCAGTCGCAGCGCGGCTTCGAGATGGACTATCAGGTGCAGCTTGCCTTCGACAACATCAACTCGCCCGAGACGCAGGGCTACGGGGTGGACCACCTCAAGGTCGCCGAGGGCCTGGGCTGCAAGGCCCTGCGAGTCACCCAGCCCGACGAGATTCTGCCCGCCTTCGAGAAGGCCCGCGACCTGATGCGCGAGTTCCGCGTCCCCGTCGTGGTGGAGGTGATCCTGGAGCGCGTGACGAACATCAGCATGGGCACCGAGATCACCGCCGTCACCGAGTTCGAGGAACTGGCCGAGGACGCCAGGCAGGACGCGCCGACGGCGATAGCGATGCTGGATTGAGGGGTTAGGGGTTAGGCGTTAGGAAAATCCCAAACCTCAGAGCAGAGAACATTTTTTCTCCTCCCCCTTGAGGGGGGAGGCCGGGACTCGCAGAGCTGCGAAGCAGAGGGGGTGAACGGGCCTGGCACCCAGGGAAACCCGCCCGTCAACTCCCTAACCCCTAATTCCTAATCCCTCACTCCCTTCCCCCGGAGGTTCTATGCCCAAGTTCGCTGCCAACCTCACCATGCTCTTCCCGGAGTTGCCCTTTCTGGAGCGGTTCGCCGCCGCGCGGCGGGCGGGATTCGACGCCGTGGAGTACATGTTCCCCTACCCGTATTCGCCCCAGGAGTTGCGCGCGGAGCTGGACGCGCACGGGCTGAGGCAAGTTCTTTTCAACCTGCCCGCCGGGGACTGGGCGGCGGGGGAACGGGGAATCGCCATCCTGCCGGAGCGTCGGGAGGAGTTCCGCGACGGCGTGGCGCAGGCCCTCGTGTACGTGGAGGCGCTGCGGAGTGACGTGCCACCCCTCGTCAACTGCCTCGCCGGGAAGCTGCCGGAGGGCGCGGACCCGGAGGAGGCCCGCCGCACGCTCGTGGAGAATCTGCGGTACGCCGCCGCCGAACTGCATCAGGTCGGTGTCACGCTGCTCATCGAACCCGTGAACACGCACGACATCCCCGGCTTCTTCCTGCGGACGCCCGAGCAGGCGGCGGAGTTGATCGGGGAGGTGGGGGCCGCCAACCTCCGCATCCAGTACGACCTGTACCACCAGCAGCGGACGGGCGGGCAACTGCTCGACACCTTCCGCCGCTTCCAACCGCAGATCGCCCACGTTCAGCTCGCCGACGTGCCGGGCCGCCACCAGCCGGGGACGGGGGAGATCAACTTCCCGTTCGTCCTCGGGGCGCTCGACCGTGAGGGCTACGCCGGATACGTCGGGCTGGAATACGTGCCGGAGGGGGACACGGTGGCCTCGCTGGGGTGGATGAAGGCCTTCAGGGAAGGAGTGCTGAACCCGTGACGACGGACACGAGCAAGGAACGCATCGGCTTCATCGGCCTCGGCATCATGGGCTTGCCGATGGCCCGGCACCTGCTGAGGGCGGGCTATCCCCTCACGGTCAACAACCGCAGCCCCGAGCCGGAACAGGCTCTCGCCGCCGAGGGCGCGACCGTGGCCCGCACCGCCCGCGAGGTCGCGGAGGCAAGTGACATCGTGATCACCATGCTCCCCGACAGCCCGCAGGTCGAGGAGGTCGTGCTGGGCGAGAACGGCGTGGCCGAGGGCCTGCGTGCGGGCGGTCTCTACATCGACATGAGTAGCGTCGCGCCGAGCACGGCCCGCAAGGTAGCGGAGGCGTTGCAGGCGAAGGGAGTCGACGCCCTCGACGCCCCCGTTTCTGGCGGGCAGGTAGGCGCGGAACAGGCAAGCCTCAGCATCATGGTGGGCGGCAGCGAGCAGGGCTTCGCGCGGGCGCGTCCGGTGTTCGAGACGGTGGGGAAGACGCTCGTGCATATCGGCGGCCCCGGCGCGGGGCAAGTGACCAAAATCTGTAACCAGATCGTCGTCGCGCTGACCATTCAGGCGGTCGCGGAGGCGATGACCCTCGCCCGCAAGAGTGGAGTGGACGCCTCAAGGGTGCGTCAGGCTTTGCTTGGCGGCCTCGCGCAGAGCCGGATTCTGGACCTGCACGGCCAGCGTATCCTCGACGGCAACTTCCAGCCCGGCTTCCGCATCCACCTGCACCGCAAGGACCTGCGCCTCGCGCTGGAGGCGGGCCGGGAACAGGCCGTGCCCCTGCCCGCCACCGCGAACGTCGCCGAATTGATGAATTCCATGATCGCGCAGGGCATGGGCGACCTCGACCACTCGGGCTTAGCCAAGCTGTACGCGCGGCTGTCCGGGTTGGACTGAGGGGGCCGGGCGTGGACAGACGGGCGCTCCTCGAACGCAGCTACCACGCGGCGCTGGAGGCCGTGGCCCCCGCCCGCCTCCTCGCCCCGTACCTGAACGAACCCCGGCCCGACCTCGTGCTCGCCTTCGGCAAGGCGGCGCTGCCCATGCTGCGGGCGGCGCTGGAGGCTTATCCCGGCGTCCCCGGCCTCGCCGTCCCCCCGCGCGGCACCCCCGACCTGAGCGCCCCGGACGCGGCGGAGGTCCTGCCCGGCAGCCACCCCGTCCCCGACGAACACAGCGTCCGGGCGGCGGAGAGAGCTTTGACACGGGTGCGCGCGTTGCCGGAGGATGCCCGCCTCCTCGTCCTCGTCTCCGGCGGCGGGAGTGCCCTGTTGAGTGCGCCGTGGGGCGTCACGCTCGCGCAGAAGGGGGCGCTCACCCGCGACCTGCTGCGGGCCGGGGCCGACATCGGGGAAATCAACGCCGTCCGCAAGCACCTCTCGCACGTCAAGGGTGGGCGGCTCGCGGCGGCCACCCGCGCCCACGTGCGCGCCCTCCTGATCTCCGACGTGATCGGCGACGACCCATCGGTGATCGCCTCCGGCCCCACCGTGCCCGACCCGTCCACCTTCGCGGAGGCGCTGGGGGTGCTGGACCGTTACGGGCTGGAGGTTCAGGAGGCCCGCGCGCACCTCACGGCGGGAGCGAGAGGGGAACTGCCCGAAACGCCGAAACCGGGCGAATTGCCTCACGTCGAGAACACGATCATCGGCTCCAACCGCGTGCTGCTGGAGGCGGCGCACTCCTTCCTGGAAGCTCAGGGCGTGCGCTCCGTCATCCTCTCCGACACCCTCGCGGGGGAGGCGCGCGACCTCGCGGGTTTCCATGCCTCCCTTATATCGAGTGTCCGCGATCACGGCACGCCCTTCCGGGGGCCGCTCGTCCTCCTCTCCGGCGGGGAGGCGACCGTCACCGTGCGCGGCGAGGGGCGCGGCGGGCGCAATCAGGAGTTCGCCCTGTGGCTGCTCCACGACCTCGGCGAGCGGGGTGTCCATGCCCTCTCCGCCGGTTCGGACGGCATCGACGGCAACAGCGACGCGGCGGGAGCTTTCCTCACGCCCGACTCGCTCGTTCGCGCCCGCGCTCTGGGACTTGATCCACGCGCCTTCCTCACCCGTAACGACTCCGGCAGCTTCTTCACGATGCTGGAAGATGCGCTCGTGACCGGGCCGAGCGGACACAACCTCAACGACTACCGGGCGGTATGGGTGGAATAGGACGAGGGGCGTCACTCTCGCGGAGACCATCCTTAAGGCCTTTTTCTGCTTAAAATGGAAAACGTCTTCAAGAGGTGAAATACAAGCCGCGTTCCCCTTCCCCCAGGAGGCCCCCGTGACTGCAACCCTGTCCCTGCCCACCGGAATGTCCATCACCGCGCCCGTTCAGGACGCCCACGCCGAGATTCTGACGCCGGAGGCGCTGGCCTTCGTCGCCGACCTGCACCGCCGCTTCGACGCGCGACGACGTGAACGGCTCACCGCCCGCGAGGAGAGGCAGGCACGGCTGGACGCGGGCGAACTGCCCGACTTCCTACCCGAGACCGCCCACGTCCGCGCCGGGGACTGGAAGATCGCCCCCCTGCCCGCCGACCTGCACGACCGCCGGGTGGAGATCACCGGCCCGGTGGACCGCAAGATGGTCATCAACGCCCTGAACAGCGGGGCGCGCATGTTCATGGCTGACTTCGAGGACGCGAACAGCCCGACGTGGGAGAACGTGGTGGACGGCCAGCTCAACCTGCGCGACGCGGTGCGCGGCACGATCACGCTGGAGCAGGGCGGCAAGAGCTACCAGTTGAATGAGCGGACGGCCATGCTCCTCGTCCGCCCGCGCGGCTGGCATCTGCCCGAAAAACATGTGACCGTGGACGGCGAGACCATGAGCGGGTCCCTGTTCGACTTCGGCCTGTACGCCTTCCACAACACGCACGAGCGGCTCAGCCGGGGCATGGGCACGTACTTCTACCTCCCCAAGCTGGAGAGCCACCTCGAGGCGCGGCTGTGGAACGACGTGTTCACGCACACGGAGGACACGCTCGGCGTTGGGCGCGGCACCCTGCGGGGCACGGTCCTGATCGAGACGATCCTCGCCGCCTTCGAGATGGACGAGATTCTGTACGAGCTGCGCGAGCATTCGGCAGGGCTGAACGCGGGGCGCTGGGACTACATCTTCTCGTACATCAAGAAGTTCAGGAACCGGGGCGACCGCATCCTCCCCGACCGCGCGCAGGTCACGATGGCGGTGCCCATGATGGCGAACTACTCCAGGCTCGCCATCCAGACGTGCCACAGGCGCGGTGCCCCGGCCATCGGCGGCATGAGTGCGTTCATCCCCGTCAAGAACGACCCGGCGGCGAACGAGCGCGCCTTCGAGCAGGTGCGGCTCGACAAGGAACGTGAGGCGACGAACGGGCACGACGGAACGTGGGTCGCCCACCCCGGCATGGTTCAGCTCGCCACCGAGGTCTTCGACCGCCTGATGCCGACGCCCAATCAGATCGACTCGGGCAAGCAGGCGGACTTCCAGGTGACGGCGCAGGACCTCCTCACCCCGCCGGAGGGCCGCGTCACGGAGGCGGGCGTGCGGACGAACATCAGCGTGGGTATCCAATACCTCGCGGCGTGGCTCCAGGGCCGGGGGGCGGTGCCCATCCATAACCTGATGGAGGACGCCGCCACCGCCGAGATCAGCCGGGCGCAACTGTGGCAGTGGCTCCACCAGGGGGTTCCGCTGGACGACGGGCGAACGCTGACGCCGGAACTGCTGGACGCGCTGTTCGAGGACGAGCTGGAGCGGCTGGGACCCGCCTTCGCGGAGGCCGGTGGGCTGTTCAAGAACGTGGCGACCGAGAAGCCCCTCGCGGACTTCCTGACGCTGCCCGCCTACGGGAAGCTGGCTTGAGGTCGGCGATCAGAACAGTTCTCGGGCGGCCTGGACCCTACCCTGTGGTCGAACATCCATGACCACGACCAGACAGAAACCGGGACGTGCCCGCAGCGGCGAGGCGGGAAGCGTCCGTACGCTGGAACGCGGCCTGACCGTGCTTCGCGCCCTGAGTGACCTGCGCCGCGCCTCCCTGAGCGCCCTCGCCCGCCACGTGAACCTCTCGGCCAGCACGACCTACCGCCTGCTGGAGACGTTGCGGCAGCAGGGCTTCGTCGAGTGGGAGGCGGGAAGCGGGATGTACAGCGTCGGCCTGCGCGCCTACCAGGTCGGGCTGGCCTTCACCGAGCGCGACAACCTGATCGGCGCGGCGCACCCGGAGATGGAGGCCCTCGTCGCCGACTTCAACGAGACCGTCAACCTCGCCGTGCTGTACGACGCCGAGGCGGTGTACGTGCATCAGGTCGAGGGGCGGCAGCTCGTGCGGATGTTCACCCACCTGGGGGCGAGCGCGCCGCTTCACTGTTCGGGCGTGGGCAAGGTCCTCCTCGCGTGGCGGCCCGAGGGCGACGTGCGGCAGAAGCTCGGCGACGGCCCCTACCCGGCCTACACGCCGCGCTCCATCACCACCCTCGCGCGCTTGCAGCAGGAGCTGGGCCGCATCCGCGAGCAGGGCTACGGCGTGGACGACGAGGAACGGGAGTTGGGCGTCCGCTGCGTCGCCGTGCCCGTGCAGGGCGAGGCCGGGGCGGTCGTCGCCTCCCTCAGCGTCTCCGCGCCCACCTCCCGCTTCACCCCCGACCAGATCGCCCCCTTCGCCGAGCGGATGGAGCGGGCGGCGCGGCAGGTGTCGGCCCGTCTGGGGTGGGGCTAGTCGCTCCAACCACATCCGGCTTCCTAGCGACAGCCAATCCCACCTGTAGCCCCGCCCCCCACCCCTACCTGCGGCCTGAGCGAGACTCTTCCCCATGACCCGGCTGATCGTGCATGTGGACATGGACGCCTTCTACGCCTCCATTGAGGTGCGCGACCGCCCGGAGTTGGCCGAGAACCCCGTCGCCGTCATCGCCACCGCCCGCAAGGGGGCCGTGATGACGGCGAATTACGTCGCCCGCGCCTTCGGGGTGAGGAGCGCCATGCCCGTCCACTTCGCCGTGGCCCGCTGCCCCGACCTCGTGCTCATCCCGCAGCGCATGGACGTGTACCGGGCGGTGTCGGCGCAGATTCACGGGGTCTTCGCCCGGTATACGGACGTGGTGGAGCCGCTGGCGCTCGACGAGGCGTATCTGGACGTGACGGCGGAGGGCCGCACGCTCGCCGACGCCGAGGAGACCGCCCACTCGATCAAGGCCGACATCCTCGCCGAGACGGGGCTGACCGCCTCCGCCGGGGTGTCGGTGAACAAGTTCCTCGCCAAGCTCGCCAGCGGGATGCACAAGCCCGCCGGTCTGACGGTCATTCGGCCTGGGGAGGTGGACGCGCTGCTCGCCGCCCTGCCCGTCGAGGACTTCTACGGAGTCGGTCCCGTCATTGCCGGGAAGCTCCACGCGCACGGCATCCGTACCGGGGCGGAGTTGCGCGCCCGCCCGCTGCCCGACCTTCAGGCCATCCTCGGCGCGGGCAAGTTCGCGCCCCGGCTGCACGGCCTCGCCCGTGGCGTAGACGATCGCCCGGTGGAGGCGCACCGCGAGGCCCAGTCCATCGGGGTCGAGCGCACCTTCGACACCGACCTGACGACGCGTGAGGCGCTGCTCGCCGAGTTGCCGGGTGTCACGGCGGAGGTCGCCGCCCGCCTGGGGACCCGTGGCTATACCGGGCGAACCGTGGTGCTCAAGCTGCGCTACGAGGACTGGACGCCCGTGACGCGGCGCAAGACCGTAGACCGGCGGCTGAGTCAGGCGCATGAATTGGAGACGCTGGCGGCGGAACTGCTCACCCCCGACCTGCTCGCGGGCCGGGGAGTCCGGCTGCTGGGGGTGAGCGTGATCAACCTGACGAAGCGGGACGGGGGGAGGGCGGCGATTGGATAACCACAGCGGACTGAGGGTCTGTCCTCCGGGGACGCGGTGCGTGCTCACTCTCTCCCGACCTCGCCTCACAAGGGGGCAAAAAGAGCGAACCACTCTTTCCCCATCCCCCTTGTAGGGGACTCGGAGAGCGGCTTGCAGAGGGTTGGGGACGGGGTGACGGGCATCGCTCGTCCTCCCACCAGACAAAGAAAACGTCACCATCCGACACTCCATCCAGACATTTGGGGCAGGCACAAAAGACACGGTTCCACGCCCTCCCGTGGTCCTCCCCTACGAACCTCGAAGCGGCCCATCTGTGGGGCAAAGAATCGCCTTTGATTCTGCTATTTACATAATCAGTCCCACGTGTTTAGAATAGGATCGTCGCCGAACTCACCATCGCTCCTGCCGAGGTTCATCCCATGATTGTCGAGACGAAGATCGTTGGCCGCCGCACCCCCTTCGAGCGCCGACCGTACGAGGTGCCCGAAGGGCCGCACACCCTGGGGAGCCTGCTCACCCGGCTCGTCGAGGCGGAGGTGGGGCGATACCGGGAGAGTCAGGAGGCGGTCGGCGTGCTGCGCGTGCTGACGGAGCGGGACCTCACGCATGGGGCGGCGCAGGGGCGGGTGGCGGTCGCCCCGCAGGAACGCGCGGGCACGGTGGAGACGGACGAGGCCGTGCGTGTGGCGCTGCGGGCGTTCTCTGACGGGCTGTACTACGTCTTCGTGGACGACGAGCAGGTGACGGAACTGGAACGGCCCGTCGCCCTGCGGCCCGACAGCACCGTGCTGCTGCTGCGCCTGACCGCGCTGGCGGGGGGTTGAGGGTGGACGCCGCGCAAGTGCTCGCGCCGTATCAGGCCCCCTGGAAACCTGCCCTGCTGGAGCGGGCGGAGGCCTTGCCGTCCGACCTCGGCGTGTTGGTCCGCGCGCTGGTGAACAACGAGCGGGATCACCAGCGGCGGACGGCGGACCTCGCCACCCTCGCCGACGTTCTGCACGGTGGGGGAGAGGAGACGCGGCGGGCGCTGGCGTCGGTCTTCTTCCCGCAGTTCCCCGACACGGCCCGGCGGACGCTGGGGGCGCTCCTCACCCGCCACCCGTACCCGCAGGGCTACGAGCGCCGCGCCTTCCGCGCTCCGGGCCACCGCCTGCACGCGGACCGGGCGGTGAACTGGCTGTGGGCGACGTGGCACGCCACCCGCGACTACCCGCAGGACCTGGCGTGGTTCGCCGTCCACACGGGCCACCTCCCCGGCTGGCACGCGCACGGGCTGGGCTTACTATTCGCACAGGCACTCGACGACGGGGACGAGACGATCTTCGGGGTGCTGCGGGACACGGCGGGCACCCAGCACCCCGTCGCGCGGATGGGGCGACACGTTCCCCACGCCCTCCTCGCCAGCGCCCGCCCGGACGCCTGGGACCTCGCCGAAGGGTTGCTCCTCGCCGCCCAGCGTCAGGAGGGGCTGCGACAGGTCATCCTCGAAACCGTGGACGAGGCGCACCCGGACGCCTTCGCCCGCTTCCTGCGGCTGATCCTGCGGGAGGACCTCCTGCGCTTCGCCGCCTGCCTGCGTGCGGCGGACGTGTGGTTCGGGCTGGGCTACGACGTGACCGACACGAAGGCCGTGCGCGGGCTGCTGGAGCGGGCGCTGGCCTTCCTGGAGGACACCGATTCCGCGCGGGCCGCCGTCCGGTCGGGAGGTGGAGTGGACGCCTACCTCGCCCTCTTTACCCTCGCCTTCCGGGACGCGGGGGAGGCCGCCACGCTCGCCCGCCCACTGCTGCAAGGTCCCGACCCGGAGCGGCGGATGGCGGCGGTGCAGTTCCTGAGCGCGGCGCAGATGCTGGGGAACGGGGAACTGGGTGCCCTGCTCGCCGACCCGGACGTGCGGCTCGGTGCTCTGGCCGCCGGGCGCGTGAATCGCTGGCAGCCGGAGGAGAGCGGCGTCACCTTCGGGGCGCTGGAGGGCTACGCGGCGCGGCTGGGAGGCGAGGCCACAAACCAGCCCCTGCTTTTCCCCTGGCTGGGGCAGGTGCCCGCCCGCGCGGGGGTGCTGGACCTGCTGCCCGCCCTGCTCGGCGAGCGGCCCTTCACGGCCCTTACGCCGCATCTGGCGGGGATGAGCGGCAATGGCAAGAGCCATGCCCTGCGCGTCTTGCGGGAGCGTGGCGAGAAGACGCCGTTGGACCCCCCCACCCGCGCCCTGCTGATGACCCTGCTGCAAGACCGCACCCCGTCGGTGGCCGAGGAGGCGGTCGGCGTGGCGGCCCACCTCACCCTCGCGCCGGGGCCGGAGGAGGCCGAGGTCGTCCACGGCCTGCTGAAACGCCGAAGTGCGGACCTGCGGCGCGGCCTGATCCGCCTCCTCGCCCGCGATCCGGGGCAGGCGAGTGCGAGCGCCGCGCGCCTCCTCGCCACCCGCAACACCGAGCAGCGGCAGGCCGGACTCCAACTCCTGCTTGAGGTCGGGGGAGGGCCGCCCGCCGGGTTCCGGCCCGCCAATACGACCGAGGAGACGCTGCACGCCCGGCTCACGCACCCCGAGAGTGTGGTGACGCTGGACGACGGGCTGGGGCTGTTCGACCCGGAGAAGCTCGCCCCCCTGCCCACCCTCCAGGCGCGGGAACACGACTACGCGCGGGAGATGCGGCGCGGGGCGGACCTGCTCAAATCGCTGGACGACCTCATCCACGCCCACCGGGAGGACCCCCTCACCGGGACAGGCTGGGACGGGCGGGACACCGTGCTCCTGGGCAACGTCTCGCCGTGGATGCTGCGTGGGGACGACCTGCCCCTCGCGGACCTGTGGCGGCGCTGGTGGGTGGGCCGGACCGACCCGCAGCCCGGCGACCTCACCCGGATGGGCTGGGCGCTGGGCCACTTCGCCGCGCGCCGGGTGGAGAGTGCCGGGGACCCGCTGGAGGACCTGGACGACGACCCGAGGGATGCCCCCCTCGCCCCCGAGCAGGCCCTCCGGCACCGGACGCTGCACCGCATGTTCGGGCCGCCCGTGCCCCTCTGGCTGGAACACGCGGCCCTCGTGCGGCCCGTCGTGGCCTTCCTCGTGTGGGAGGCGGCGGACGGGATGGACACCGACCTCGCCCTCGACGCCTGGGAGACGGGGCTGGGCCTGCTGCCCCGCGACGTGGAAGTGATCGTGGACCCGGTGCACGAGTGGCACCGCACCGACCCCCGCGACCTCCTCGCTCCCCTGCGGCCCACCACGCCGCGCGAGGGCTGGACCCCGGAGCAGTGGCGGCGACTGTGGGAGCTGAGCGTCTGCCATGACCGGGCCTTCCCCAAGCTCCCCCGTCAGCGGCCCGACGCGGCGCTCCTCATCCGGGCGGAGGAGCACGGCTGGGCCACCCACCACGACCTGCTGGACACGTTGATCGGCCCGCGTTCGGGGGAGGGGTATGCCCGCTCGAACTTCCCCGACCTGCACCTCCACACCGCCCGCAAGCCGCGCGAGGGCCTGCCCACCAGCCCCGCCTGGCAAGGGGCCGTGGACGCCGTGCGCGAGCGCGTGCTGGAGGTCGAACTCACGCGCGGCGACCTGGAGACGCCCGCCACCGGGGCCGCCCTGAGTCTGGGCAGCCTCCACGGGGCCGGGCGAACGCTGCGCCTCCTCGCCGGGCTGGGGAAGAACCCGCTGCGGCGCAGCTACCTCGGCCACGGCGGGAGCCGGGACACGACCTTCAGCCACCTCATCCGCGTGTCCTTCCCCGCGCCCGTGGATACGCCCGCCACCTTCGCGCGGGAGGCGCGGGCGCTGGGGGTGAAGGACGCCCGCCTCCTCGACCTCGCCATGTTTGCCCCCCAGTGGGCACCGCTCGTGGAGGCCACGCTGGGCTGGAAGGGCCTGGGGGACGGCGTGTACTGGCTCCACGCCCATACGAAGGACGGCGGCTGGAGCGTGCCGGGTGACGTGCGCGAGGCTTGGGAGGCCGAGATCGGCGAGCGGACGCCCCTCTCCGCGCAGACGTTGACGGAGGGCGCGGTGGACGTGGCCTGGTTCCGCCGGATGCACGGGGCGCTCGGGGCGGCGCACTTCACCACCCTGCTCGGGGCCGCGCGCTACGCCTCGGGCGGCGGCGGGCACAAGCGGGCGGAACTCTTCGCGCGGGCGCTCCTCGGAGAGCTGAACGAGGAGGAGGTGCGGACGCGCATCACCGGGAAGCGCCACGGGGACGCCGTGCGCGCCCTCGGCCTGCTGCCGTTGAGTCGGAAGAAGACGTTGGCGGCGAGGGAAGTTGAGGGCCGCTACCGCCTCCTCGCCGACTTCCGCAGGGAAGCACGGCAGTTCGGCGCGCAGCGGCAGGCCAGCGAACGTCTCGCCGCCGACATCGGGATGCAGAACCTCGCCCGCACCGCCGGGTACGCCGACCCACAGCGCCTCACCTGGGCGATGGAGGCCCGCCTCGCCCCCGACTGGTCGCGCGAGGCCGAGGTGGACGGCGTGACCGTCGGCATCGACCTCACCCCCGACGGCGCGGCCAGCCTGCGGGTGCGCCGGGGCGACAAGACGCTGAAGAACCTTCCCCCGGCGGTCAAGAAACATGCTGAAGTCGTCGCCATCAGGACCACCCTGACCGAGCTGGACGCCACCCGCACCCGGATGCGGGCCGCGCTGGAGGAGGCGATGGTGCGCGGCGACCACTTCGGGGCGGCGGAGTTGCGCGACCTCGCCCGCCATCCCGTCATCGCGCCCATGCTGCGGTCGCTCGTGTGGGTCCTCGGGGAGGGGGGCACGGGCTGGTGGCAGGGGGACGCCCTGCGGACGCCGGACGGTGAACTCCCCATCGGCGAACAGGCCCTCCGGCTCGCCCACCCGCACGACCTGTTCGTGGGGGGCCAGTGGCCCGCCTTTCAGGAACACGTGATGGCGGAGGGCGTCACCCAGCCTTTCAAGCAGGTCTTCCGCGAGTACTACCCCCTCACGCCCGCCGAGGGGGGAGGAGAGGCGCGGCGCAGCACCCGTTACGACGGGCACCACGTCCAGCCCACGAAGGCCGCCGCGCTCCTCAAGACGCGGGGTTGGGTGCCCGTCCCGGAGGAGGGCGTGCGCAAGACCGACCATGCCGAAGGGATCAATGTCTGGGTGGACACGTTCGTCGGCGGCCCCTTCACCCCGAACGAGGTGGAGGGCACACCCCTGCGCGCCGTCTATTTCGTGCGCCGCGACGAGCGGGAAGCCCTGCCCCTGAGCGCCGTTCCCCCGCGCCTCTTCAGCGAGACGATGCGCGACCTCGATCTCGTCGTCAGCGTCGCCCACGTCGGCGGCGTGGACCCGGAGGCGAGCCAGAGCACCGTGGAGATGCGGGAAAGCCTCCTGCGCGAGACGCTCCGGCTGCTGGGGTTGAGGAATGTGCGGCTCGAACACGGCCACGCCCTGATCGCCGGGCACCACGCGAACTACACGGTCCACCTCGGTTCGGGCACCGTCCACCGCCAGCCGGGCGGATTCCTGTGCATCATTCCCGTCCACAACGCGCAGGGGGGGCGAATCTTCCTCCCCTTCGCCGACCCAGACCCCCGCACCGCCGAGGTCGTGAGCAAGGTCCTCCTCCTCGCCGAGGACCGCAAGATTCAGGACCCGACCATTCTGGAGCAGTTGGCGTAGCCCCGGAGTTGGCCCGTCATTCGGGGCGTTCGGCAGAGGTTGGTTGGCCGCTGGACGCCCTTCGACGTTCCCCTCGACAGGCATGAACAGAAAAAAAGAGGCGCTGGAACGACGTTTCTGCTCCATTGAGCCATGTTTGAACCTTCCATTTCAGGCAATACGCGCAGGCCTCCCCGCACGTACCGGAACCCGAGGAGGCCGCGTCCGTCATTTTGAATGCGAAGATCGAAAATTTGCCTTTCCACACGACGAAAAGTGAGGTAGCGATCTGCTCCCGCGTCTATGCATAAACCTCCCTCCGGCACTACCGATTTACTCGGCATCCTCATTTTTCTCCTCGAAGGGAAAACTGATGGATTCATCCTCCCAGGGCGGTTTTATCTCTTCAAGACAACATGCCGAGTAAATCGGGCTTGTACTCGGTCCAACTACCGATTTACTCGGCATCGACTACCGATTTACTCGGCATCTTCGGCCCAGGATGCCGAGTAAATCGGTAGAACAATTCATCCCCAACTACCGATTTACTCGGCATCGACTACCGATTTACTCGGCATCTTCCCAGAGTTATCCACAGGGGACTACCGATTTACTCGGCATCTTCGGCGGCCCAACTACCGATTTACTCGGCATAAAGTACCGATTTACTCGGCATCGACTACCGATTTACTCGGCATAAAGTACCGATTTACTCGGCATGTTCCCAGGCGGTCAGTTGCAAAAACGCCGTCCAGCACGCGAGTCGCTTTTGCGGCCCGCCGCCCCCTTGATGTTGATCATCAATATCTTTTAAAAGAAAACAACATACAAAGAATCAACATCAGGGCTGCATAGGCCTAGCCGGGCGCGGGGTGTGACGGGTCCGGGCGGGCGGCGGGTATAGTTCCGGGTGGAGGCCGCGCCCCTTGTCATCCGCCGTCAAGAAACGCAAGGTCAAGCCCACCGCGCCCGCCGACATCGACCGCTTCGATGAGGCCAATTCCGCACGCCTGGGGCTGATCTGCGTGCAGGAGCGCATCCCCAGCGACTACACCCGCTGGGACGTGCAGTTCGTGATCGACGACCGCAATGCCCGATTGACCTGCATCTCACCGAGCGAGTACGGCGGCGTTCCGCACGGCCTGGACGGCGATTTCGCCACCATCCTCAACGTGATGTACCTCGAACAGGGGGCACCGGAGGACGGGGCCGTTCACACGACGGCGTACCAGATGCTCCAGCGGGCGGGCTTTCCCGATTCCGGCCAGTACTACGCGGCGCTTCAGGAGAGCCTCGACCGCCTCAAGGGCGCGACCTACACGGCGAGCGAGTCGTGGCGCGACCACAAGCGGCAGCGGTGGACGACCGTGAAGTTCAACATCGTCGAGCAGATCGTGGCGGACACGCAGGGGGACACCTCGTTCGGAAGCGGGACCAGCCTGAAAATCCGGCTCGCCCGCCCGGTCGTGCAGAGCATCCGCGAGCGGTATCTCAAGCCGCTGGACATGACCTTCGTGCTCAGCCTCAAGCGGTCGCTGACCCGCAGCCTGTACCGGGTGCTGGACGCCCACCGCTACGACCCGCAGCACCCGCAAGCGCCCGCCGCCGTCCTGCGGCTGCACCTCCAGCAGTGGGCGCGCGAGTGCAAGCTGCGCGAGACGGTGCCCGCCCGCATCAAGCGCAATCTGGAGAGTGCCCACACCGAGCTGCTGGAGCGCGGCTACCTGCGCGCCGTGACCTACGAGGGTGCCCGCAACGACACCGTGATCGTGTACGAGTTCGGCGACCTGCCCGCCACCCCGCCCGCTCCCGAACCCGTCATCGAGGTCATCCCCGACGCGCCCGTGGTGGACGCGCTGCGGGGCTACGGGGTCGCGCCCGCTGTGGCCCGCCGCCTCGTGCAGGACCGGGGCGAGGCCCACGTCACCCGGCGGCTGGAGAGGTTCGAGGCCATGACCCGCGCCGGCTACCGGGTCCGCAACCGCAGCGCCCTCCTCGTGGACGTGATCCGCGACGAGGAGGGCAAGTACACCGACCCCGGAGACGCCGGGGCAGGGGAGGCCGCGCCGGGGGTGGAGCGCGCCCCTGGGAAGACCAGCCGCACCGACCTCGCCCGCCGCGAGGAGGAGGAGACCGAGCGCCTGACGACGGCGGTGGAGCGCGAGTTCCTGGGCCTCCCCACCGACGAGCAGGCGGTCCGCGCGGTCACGCAGGTGCGCCTCTTCGTGGGCCGCGAGCTGCGCGACGACCACCTGCGCCGCCTGCTGATCGCCCTGCAAGCCGGGGAGGTCGAGCCGTATGCCCTCTACCGTGAGGTCATGCGCGCCGCCTCGGAACTGCGGCTCCCCGAGTTCGCCGAGCAGATTCGGGAGACGTACGGCGGGTAGGCGGGTCCTGTCCCGCCCTCATGAAGCGCCCCTCCATGAAGCGCCCGCCAACCCCCACTTACGCGCCGCCCCGCCTCCGCCCCTACCCTCCGCCCATGACCAAGTACCGTGGCGTGATCGTGGACATCGACGGGACCCTCGTGGACAGCAATGACGCGCACGCCCGCGCGTGGGTGCGCTCGTTCGCGGAGGCAGGCCTGGAGGTGACGTTCGGGCAGGTCCGGCCCATGATCGGTATGGGGGGGGATCAGCTCGTGCCGCGCGTGACGGGCATCGGGAAGGACGACCCGCGTTACCAGGCCCTCAGCGACGGCTGGAAACGCCATTTTCAGGAGGAGCTGCCGCAGCTCAGGGGTCAGCCGGGCGCGCGGGCGTTGATGGAGGCCCTGCGGGCGCGCGGCCTGCGCCTGATCGTGGGCACCTCGGCGGACGAGGCGCTGGTGGAGGACCTGCTGAAGGTCGCTGGCGTCGCGGACCTGCTCACCGAGCACACCACCGCGTCGGACGTGGAGGCGTCCAAGCCGGAGCCGGACATCGTGCGGGCCGCCGTCACGAAGCTGGGCCTGCCGCCCTCCGAGGTGCTGATGCTGGGCGACACGCCCTTCGACGTGGAGAGCGCCCGGAGGGCGGGGGTGAACACCGTGGCCCTGCGCTGTGGCGGGGATGACCGCTTCGAGGGCGCGGTGGCGGTGTACGACAGCCCGCAGAACTGGCTCGATCATCTGGACGGGCCGCCGCTCGATGGGAGGCCGCAAGAAGCGCCGATGGGGGTGGGCGGTCCAGCCTGACCTCCGACCCGTTCCACCGATGCCCCTCAACGCCCTTGAAAGGCCCCTGGAAGCCTCAGTAAGCCTCCCTCCTATATCCCAGTGCTCTCCTCGAATCCGAGGCCCCTTAAAAGCCTTCTGAACGCCTCGGGGGAAAGTTGACCTCCCGACGCCTGATCGTGCCCGTGGCCGTAGCTGTCCCCGGCCTCGCCCACGTCCACCCCTTGCAGGAGTTGCGGGAGGTTCAGGTCGGCGCGGGCGGTCCGCATGGAGAAGGCGACCGTGTTCGGCAGGTAGCCGGTATTCGCGGCGAGGACGGCGTGGCCGGGCAGGCGTCCTCGCCACTGCTGGGCGATCAGGGGGTGAATCTGCGCGCCGGAGTGGAGGCGGACGAGGGCGTAGGGACCCGTGGCGCTGAATTTCGGGGCCGAGCGGCGGGCCACGGCGAGTTCGGCGTTCACCTCCGCCCGGTAAGCGCGCAGACGGTCCGCCCCGTGGGCGTCATCGGTGGCGAGGGCCTTCGGTCCGTCGGCGACAAGCAGCAGCTCCAGCGCCGTGTCCACGTCGAACGCGCTCGCCCGCCGCGCCGCGTTCACGAGGGCGACGGCCTCCTTCAGCCATTTGGCGGTGTACCGTTTCTTGAGGGCGGGCAGCGCGTCCCACGGGGCACCGTCCCCGAGGTCGCTGATCGTTCCGACCGCCGCGATCCAGCCGAGATCATCCATGTCCGTCAGGGGGGCGAGCAATTCGTGGGCGAGCCACGCGCTCGCGGGGATGGGGTCCCACGGGTAGCCGCTGACGACGGTGGCCTCCGGGCCGGGCATCCCGTCGGGCTGGTGGTGGTCCACGTACAGGGTCGGGACGCCGGGCAGGACGCCGCGCCCGTTCACGCCGAGGTCGGTGACGACGAGGGCCGCCGGGCCGAGCGCCGTGAGCCGCGCCCGCGCCGCGTCCGAGAAGGCCGACTCCCCGCGCCCCGAGGGCACCACCCGCACGTCCCGGAAGCCGAGCCGGGGCAGCGCGCCCCCGAACAGCGCCCCCGCCGCGAGGCCGTCCGCGTCGAAGTGGCAGAAGACGACCACCCGCCGGGCCGGGTCGAGGCCGTGCAGGAACTCGCGCGCACTCTGACGCGCCGCCGGAAGGGCCTGGGCGAGGGGAACGGCAGCCATGCCCCCGTTCTACCAGCGCGGCTTCCGGGAGCGGGAAGGGGTGAAGGCGGCGTGAACCGGGTCCACGGGCGCGGCGGGACTCTTGCGTTTCGAACGTGCAGGAGTCACGATGCGGACCATGACCAAAAAAGCAACGAAGGCCCCCGCCCGCAAGTCCGCGCCCAAGAAGGCCGAGGTCGCCGAGGTGGAGACGAGCGCCCCGGCGGACACCGCCGCCGACACGGGTGGCCGGGCGGGCAAGGTCGCCAAAGGGCAGCTCGTCGAGGGCGTCGCCGACCGCGCGGGCCTGACGAAGAAGCAGAGCGAGGCCGTCGTCAACGCCGCGATGGAGGCGATGGTGGACGCCATCAAGGGGGGCAAGAGCGTGGGCCTGCCCGGTCTCGGAACCCTCAGCGTCAAGGCCACCGCCGCCCGTACGGGCGTCAAACCCGGCACGAGCGAGAAGATTCAGATTCCGGCGGGCAAGAAGGTCAGCTTCAAGGTGGCGACGACCTTGAAGGGGTCGCTCTAACCTCGCGTTGGGGGGGACGACCGGGCTGAGGGCATTCGAGAACGACACGGACGCCCTTAGCCCGACCAGGTTATTCGGGGAGGATCGTCTCCCCGGCGGGCAGCAGGAGTCGCCGGACGCCGCCCCCCACCGCGTCGAGGAGCGGCCCGATGGCGAGGGTCGTGACGGGGGCGACGACCACGAGTGAGGTGTAGAGCGGCGGCTGGATAACGCCGAGGTGTAGCCCTGCCGCGAGGAAGACGAGTTCGGTGAGACCACGGGTGTTGAGCAGCACCCCGAGTTGCCACGCCGTCCGCCCCTCCACCCCCGTCGCCCGCGCGCCGAGCAGCGTGCCGCCCACCTTGCCGACGACCGCGACGGTGAGCAGGGCGAGCGTCACGCCGGGGGAGGCGAGCGAGGACACGCCGAGCGAGAAGCCACCGGCCCGACCTCCTGAAAGCCCAGCACCTCGTAGGCGAGCCGTTCCGGCAGGCTGGGGGAGGCCTGTCGCCTCCGCTCGTGCTCTCCCTGGGCGAGCAGATGCACGTCCTGGCTCGTCTTGCCGATCCACAGCGGTCCCTCGTAGACGAGCGTCGAGCGGTGCCCGTCCTCCCAGCGCAACAGGACGTGCCACCGCATCGCCCGGAGGATGTTCACTGCGGGCCTCCCCCTTCACCCAGAAGGGGAAAGAAACAAATTGTCACCAAATAGCAGAACACCACAGTCTCCCTCGGCCTCTCAATCATCGGAACACCTAAAAAATATGCGTTCTGCTGTCTGGAAGCGGTACATTTTGTCCCGGCGGGCTAGACGACCCCCGGCTCCTCGCGGGGCAGACGCAGGAAGAAGGTCGCTCCCTCACCCGGCTTCCCCTCGGCCCAGACCTCGCCGCCGTGGCGGGCCACGATGCGCTTGACGTTGGCGAGGCCGATGCCGACGCCCTCGAACTCGTCGGCGCGGTGTAGCCGCTGGAAGACGCCGAAGAGGCGGTCCATGTATGCCCCGTCGAAGCCGACGCCGTTGTCCCGGACCCGCAGGACCCACGCGCCCTCCTCCCGCTCGGCGCAGACCTCGATCAGGGCGGCCTCGCGCGGGCGGGTGTATTTCACGGCGTTGGAGAGGAGGTTGGCGAACACCAGGCGCAGCAGCCCCCGGTCGCCGCGCACGGTGGGGAGTTCTCCCACCCGCCACGTCACCTCCCGCCCGGTGAGGTCCGGGGCGAGGTCGGCGCGCACCCCGGCCACGACGCCCGCGAGGTCCACGTCCGCCACGCGCAGCTCCTGCGTCACCGTGCGGGCGAAGGAGAGCAGTTCGTCCACGAGGGTGTTCGCGTTCCCCGCGCCCGTCTCGATCAGGCCGAGAAAGCGCGCCGCCCGCCCGGTCTCGCCCGCCGCCAGGGCCTTTCGCAGCAGCCCCGCGAAGCCCTGGATGTGCCGGAGGGGCGCGCGCAGGTCGTGCGAGACGCTGGAGGCGAAGGCCTCCAATTCCCCGTTGAGCAGCCGCAGCTCGTGGTTGCTCGCCGCGAGCGCCGCGCCCTGGGCGGCGAGCTGCCGGGCGAAGTCGGCCCGCTCCGCCGCGAGCGTGAGGGCGCGCCCCACCGCGAGGAAGACGGCCCGGTCGCGCTCGGACCACGCCTCTTTCTCGCGCAGCCCGGCGGCGAGTTGCCCGACCGTGCGCCCGCCGACCGTGATGGGGTGGACGGCCAGCGCCCCGTACTCGGGCGTGTGGGGGGCCAGCTCGTTGTCCGAGGTACGCCAGCCGTCCGCGAACAGCGGCCCCCCCGACGCGGCGGGCACCGCGAAGAGGGGCGTGGTCTCCGGGAATCCGGCCCGCGCGGCCTCCAGCGTCTGCTCGTCCATGCGCCCGTCCCAGGAGCGTTGCCGCCAGCGCCCGCCCTCCAGCTCGTAGTAGCCCGTGCTGCCCTCGCCGAGCGCCCCGTGGAGCACCCGCACGGCGGCCTGGGTCAGCGCGCCGGGGTCCGTCTCGCGGCCCACCCGCTCGGTGAGGTGGGCGAAGGCCTGGAGCGCCGCCGTCTCCGCCGCCAGCTCCTCGTGGCGGGCGTGCAGCTCGCCCGTGCGTTCGCGCACGCGGGCCTCCAGCGTGGCGTTGAGTTCGCGCAGCTCGGTCACGTCCATCCCCGTCACGACGGCGAGGGCGGGGCGGCCCTCCTCGTCGTGGATCAGGGCGGAGGAGTAGCTCACGAAGCCGCGCGTGCCGTCGCCGCGCCCCATCTCGATCTCCTCGTGGACGGGCTGGCCGGTCGTGATCGTCCGCGCCAGCGGCCACTCGTGGGCCTCGTAGCGCCGCCCGTCGGGGTGGAAGCCCACGTAGCCCGCGTACTCGGCGAGGTTCGCGCTGGGGCGGTACGGGTGGCGCAGGATGCGCGAGATGGCGCTGTTGCCCGCGACCATCCGCCCGGAGGGAACCTCCGCCACCCAGATCGCGGCGGGCATCTGGTCGAGGACGGCGGCGAGGCGGGCGCGTTCCCGCGTCAGCTCGGTGTGGACCCATGCCCGCCCCAGCGCCTGCGCGAGCTGCCCGGCGAGCGAGGTCATGAAGTCGCGCTGTGGGGCCGGGAAGGTCTGGGCCGTGTCGAAGCTCAGCACGAGCGCCCCGAACACCTGCCCGCCTTGCGCGAGCGGCAGGGCGGCGAGGGCCTGCGTGCGGGGCGACAGCTCCCCCGCGAGCGCCGCCGACCCGCCCAGCCGTTCCCGGTCCGCGAACACCGCCGATCCCGTCCGCACCGCCTCGTTCGCGGGGAAGGGGGCCGCGAGGGGAATGCTCGGCCAGCGCCCCCGCAGGTCGGCCTCGTACCCGGCGAGGTGCAGCGGCACGAGCGCCTCCCCGGTCTCGTCGAGCCGCAGCAGCAGCCCCCCGTAGGCACCCAGGGCGGGCAGTCCCACCGCGAGGGCCGCCTCCAGCACCTCACGCTCGGTCGTCGCCCCCGCCAGCGCGCGTGTCAGCTCGAGCAGCCGACCCTGCCGCTCCTCCGCCCGCCGCCGTTCCGTCACGTCCCGGAAATGCACGGCGATCCCGTCCGCGTGCGGAAACGCCTTGACCGTCACCCACACGTCCAGCGACGGGTAATGCAGGTCGAACTCGCGCACCCCGCGCGTCCGCATGACGTGGTGGTACTCGGCGTTCAACGCGGTGTCGAGCGCCTCGGGAAAGCATTCCCACAACACCCGCCCCAGCAGCGCCTCCGGCGTGGTGCCCATCGTCGCGGCGGCGTGAACGTTGACGTAGGTGTACCGCCACCCCGCGTCCACCGCGAAGAAGGGATCGGGCAGCGCCTCCAGAACGGCGGACGGGTCGGGGAGGAACTGGGCGGTGGGGGAGGAGGAAGAGGAGGGGGAGCGGTCGGTCATGGCCTCGTGGACACCGGAAAGTCTGGACCGAGTGTAGGCCAGGAGTCCTGACGTGGCGCTCACCCGGCGACGGCCCCACCGAAGGCTTAACGTTGAATAAAGCACCGGGGGCGTTCAAGGGGGAGGAGTGGGGAGGGTGATGGCCCCCGACTTCCTGCTTCGGCGCACGCCACGGCGGTCGTCGGGAGGGTTGAGGGTCTAGGTCCCTGTGGTCCGACCCGAGCGGCCCGGTGTGGCGTGCGCCGAAAGTGCTCTTCGAGCGGAGGTATGCGGCGTCCGGCTTCCCTGACAGCTGCAACTGGTCGCCGCCTCGTCCCATCGGGGGCGACGGCAGCCTGCCCTCAGCGAGACGGGGAACGGGGCCTCACATACACGCCTCCACCAGCCGCGCCGCCATCGCCGGGTCCGCCCCGTGGTGCAGGTGCAGGTAGCTGGCGAGGACGTTTCCGCGCGCGTAGCCCTCCTCCACCCGCTGCCCCGCCGCGTCCGTCCAGGTGTAGGCCGGGTGCGTCGGCGCGTGCGTGAGGACGCTGTGGTGGAACTCGTGGCCGCGCAGGGGCGTGCCCGCCGGGGCGAGCGGCGAGGGGGCGAGCGTGGTCGCGTCCCGGTAGCCGAGGGTCAGGCGCGGGGCCATGCGGGTGCGGTAGGGGAGAGCGCCGCACATCTCGAACACGCGCCCGTCCGCGTCCTCCAGCGTCTCCGCGAGGTACATCAGGCCGCCGCACTCGCCGACCACGGGGCGTCCGCTCGCCGCGAAGTCACGGAGGGCCGCGCGCATAGACACGTTCGCCGCCAGTTCCGCCGCGTGGGCCTCCGGGTAGCCGCCGCCGAGCAGCACGCCGCCCGCGCCGGGAGGCAGTCCCGCGTCCCGCAGAGGGCTGAAGGGCACGAGGTCGGCCCCCGCGTCCCGCAGGGCGTCCAGCGCGTCCGGGTAGTAGAAGTGGAACGCCTCGTCGTGGGCGTAGGCGATGATGGCGCGTCTCTCCGAGATGGAAACGGACGGGATGGAGACGGGCAGCGCGGGTGCTTCCGCCGCTTCCAGCAGGGCGTCCAGCCTGAGCGTCGCGGCGGCGCGCAGCGCGTCCCCCTCGTCCCAGCTCGCCTGCTCGGCGCTCAGCAGGCCGAGGTGCCGGGCGGGGAGGTGAAGTGCCCCATCGCGCGTCACGTATCCCAGGACGGGCAGGCCGATCTGAGAGAGCGCGACCTCACAGAGAGAGGCGTGCCGCTCGCCCGCCACCCGGTTCAGGATGACGCCGACCACGTTCAGGTCCGGTCCAAACGTCCGCAGGCCGTGGGCCACTGCCGCCACCGTCCGCGCGCTGCCGCCCGCATCTATGACGAGCACGACCGGGGCCTCCAGCAGCCGGGCGAGGTCGGCGGTGGAGTGGGTATCGCTGGCGGGGTCGCGCCCGTCGTACAGGCCCATGACGCCCTCCAGCACGCAGATGTCGGCGTCCCTCGCCGCCCGCGCGAACAGGGTCCGCAGCCGCTCCGGGGAGAGGAGGAAGGAGTCGAGATTGCGCGCCGGAGCGCCCGCCGCCCGCGTAAGGTGGGTGGGGTCGAGGTAGTCCGGCCCGAGCTTGAAGGGCGCGACCCGCAGGCCCCGGCGGCGCAGCGCGAGGCACAGCAGCGAGGCCACCGTCGTCTTGCCGCTGCCCGAGTGCGGGGCGGCGAGGACGAGGCGTCTCACGTCCCACCCCCCGGCGTCAGCTCCGTCAACTCCGCCCCCAGCACCTCCGCGAGTTGGGCGGCCCGGCCCAGGCGAACGCGCCCCGCCTCCGTGTCCACGACGAGGGCGGGCATACCACGCAGGGAACGGGCGGCGGCGAGCGCGTCGGCCCAGGCGTCTCCCCCCGGCGTCAGGGGGACGTTGGCCCGACCGTCGGTAAACAGGACGAGGTGGGCTTCCTTCTCCCCGGCCAGCACCTCGGCGGCGAGGGTCAGGGCGTGGGCGAGCGGCGTGCGTCCCCCCGTCGGTGCCCGGCTGATCGCGGCCTCGGCGGCGTGCGGGTCGGTGGTGAAGTCGAGGTCGAGCGTCGCCCCGGCGGCCCGGAAGGTGACGAGGGCCACCCGGTCCCGGCGCGTCTGCTCGCGCAGGAGGTCCAGCATCGCGCCCTTCACGGCCCCCATTCGCTCGCGCGTGCCCATGCTGCCGCTCGCGTCGGCCACGAAGAGAACCCGCTGCCCGCCCGCCTCCTCGCGGACAGGGGCGTGGAAGTCCTCGCGGCGGAGGGTGACGGTTCCGCCCCCGGTCGCGGCGGTGCGGATCAGGGCGGCGCGCAGGGTATCGGGAACGGCGAGCGTGGACGGTTGAGGGTCGGGGACGGCCCGGATGGTGCGGCCTGTGGCATTCCCTCCCCTCCTAGCGCTTGAGAAAGAGGC
This sequence comes from Deinococcus sp. YIM 134068, assembly GCF_036543075.1. Lineage (NCBI taxonomy): Bacteria > Thermotogati > Deinococcota > Deinococci > Deinococcales > Deinococcaceae > Deinococcus > Deinococcus lichenicola. Next base: position 42,326 of record NZ_JAZHPF010000007.1, on the reverse strand, counting down.
GACGGGAGGCAGGGTGAGCGGGGCGGCAGTTGCGGTGGGGGCGAAGACCTCCTCCGGGCCGTCTGCTGAGGGGGCATCGTCTGACGATTGTTGCCGGGACTCGTCCGTTTGCGGGGGAGTCGCCTCCTGCGGCGGTGGGGGAGGGGGTGGCGGAGGTGGCAACCGGGGGTCCCGGCGATGCGTCAGCACGAGGGGCGCGACCCGGTGCAGATCGTCCACCCGCACCTCCTCCCGGCCCTCCAGCGCGGCGAGCGCACGCGCGGCCCGGTGCAGCACGAGGTCGGCGCGCAGGCTGCGGACCCCTGCCCCGGCACTCAGGGCGGCGATGGTGTCCAAGAGTCCATCCGGCACGACCACACGCGGCAACCGGGAACGGGCGGCGGCGAGGCGGGCGGCGAACGCGGCCTCCTCCCGCTCCCACTCCCGCGAGAAGGCGTCCGGGTCGGCCTCGAAGCGCATCCGGCGGCGCACGATCTCCGCGCGTTCCCCCGGCGCGGCGGGTGCCCGCACGTCCACGCACAGCCCGAAGCGGTCGAGGAACTGCGGGCGGAGTCCCCCCTCCTCCGGGTTCATGGAGCCGATCAGGGCGAGGCGGGCAGGATGCTCGGCGCTCAGGCCGTCGCGCTGCACGCGGTTCACGCCCATTGCGGCCACGTCGAGGAGCACGTCCACCAGATGATCGGCGAGCAGGTTCACCTCGTCGATGTAGAGAACGCCGCCGTGGGCCGCCGCGATCAGGCCGGGTTTCAGGCGGACCTCGCCCCTTAAGGCCGCGTCGAGATCGAGGGTGCCCACCACCCGGTCCTCGGTCGCGCCGAGGGGGAGGTTGACGAAGGGGGCGGGGGTGCCGTCGGGCGCGGGAGGAAGCAGGGCCGCCAGCCCGCGCGCCGCCGTGCTTTTCGCCGCGCCCCGGTCGCCCCGGATGAGGACGCCGCCGATGTCGGGCGAGACGGCGAGGAGGGAGAGGGCCAGCACGAGGTCCGGCTGGTGGGCGACGGCGGAGAGGGGGTAGAGGGGGAGGGTCACGGGCGGCCCCCGGCGGCTAGCGCAGAATGGGTGCCTGCGGGTAAGACGTGATGCTCTCGTCGAGCGTGACCAGCCGCAAGCCTTCCTCCAACGCCTGCGCGACGAGCATCCGGTCGAAGGGGTCGCGGTGTGCCCAGTCGAGCGCCCCGGCCCGGATGGCATGGGCGGGTGTGATGTTCAGCACCTCGGCCCCCAGTCGGGAGGCGACGCCGGGAAAGTCGCTCAGGAGTGGTGCGGCCTCGGGGAGTTTGCCCGCGTGATGCTTGATGGACATTTCCCAGGCGTTGACTGCACTCAACACGAGTTGCTGTTGCGGGTTGAGCAGCCGGGCATACAGGGAAGCGGGGAGAAGGTCGGGTTTGAGTGTCGCCCAGAGCAGGATGTGGGTGTCGAGCAGCAGCCTCACTCCCAGTCCGCCAGTTCTTCCTCGGTGAGGGGACGCATCGCTTCACGGGCAAAATCTTCAGTAATTTCAACCTGTCCGGCCAGGAAACCAAATTCGCGCTGACGGGTTGGTGCCAGGGGAACAAGCCGTGCGTAAGGCTTCCCCGCTTTGGCGATGATGATTTCCTCGCCCTCGTGCGCCCGGTCCACGAGCTTGGAGAAGTGGGTTTTGGCCGCGTGAAGATTGACTGTCTCCGCCATAGACTAAGCTTAGTCCGGTGGAGGAAGAGGTGGGTGAGAATATTCATCGGCCCAGCCCCACCCGCACCACTTCCCCCCGTCCCTCCAGCAGTCCCTCGCTCTCGGCGAGCAGGTTCTGGAGGGCATTCAGCGTCTCCGTCTCTGGCCTCCACAGCTCGCGGGCGTGGGCTTCGAGCAGGCGGTGGGCGATGGCATTGAGCGCCCAGGGGTTCGACTCGCGCAGGAAGGCCTGATTCTCGGGGTCGAGGGCGTATGCCTGCGCCACCCCCTCGTACATGAAATCGTGAGCGATCTGGGCGGTCGCATCGAAGCCGAAGAGGTAATCCACGGTCGCCGTCTGCTCCAGCCCGCCCTTGTACCCGTGGCGGCGGATGCCCTCCAGCCACTTGGGGTTGACCACCCGCGAGCGGTACACGCGCAGCGCCTCCTCCCCCAGGTCGCGGACGCGGGCACGCTCCGGATTCGCCGTGTCCCCGAAGTAGTGCCGGGGCTGGACGCCGCTGAGGTTCCGCACGGAGGCGATCATCCCGCCGAAGAACTGGAGGTAGTCGTCGCTGTCGAAGATGTCGTGCTCGCGGTTGTCCTGGTTGTGCAGCACGAGTTGGGTCACGGCGAGGCGGGCGCGGAAGTCCTCGCGGGCGTCGGTTCCAGCCTCGGCGGCGGTGTAGGCGTAGCCGCCCCAGTTGACGAAGGTGCGCGCGAAGTCGGCGTCGCCCTGCCAGTTCCCCTCGTTGATGAGGTCGAGGATGCCCGCCCCATACGTGCCCGGCGCACTCCCGAAGAGGCGGTAGGCGGCGCGGGACTGGGCTTCTTCCAGTGGCAGCTCGGCGAGACGGCCCGCGAGATCGGCGAGGTAGTGCTTGCGCGGGTAGTTCTGCTCCTCCGGCTCGTCCGCCTGCATGGCGAGGTTCACCGCCTCGTCGAGCAGGGAGATGAGGTGGGGGAAGGCGTCGCGGAAAAAGCCGCTGATGCGTACCGTTACGTCAATTCTGGGACGGCCCAGTTCCTCCAGCGGAATAAGTTCCACCCCGGTCAGGCGGCGGCTCTGCGGGTGCCACACGGGCCGCGCGCCCAGCAGGGCGAGAATCTGCGCCACGTCGTCGCCCTGCGTCCGCATATTGCTGGTGCCCCACACGCTGATGGCAACATGCTCGGGGTACGTCCCGGCTTCCTTCAGGTGCCGCTCCAGCACCTCCCGCGCCAGCGCCGAACCGACCGTCCACGCCGCCTGAGAAGGTAGGGCGCGAGGGTCCACCGCGTAGAAGTTGCGCCCTGTCGGCAGGATGTGGGCGAGACCGCGTGACGGCGCTCCACTCGGCCCGGCGGGAACGTAGCGCCCCGACAGGCCCGCGAGCAGGTGCGTGATCTCGTCGCCCGTGGCATCTAGATTGGGCTTGAGGACCCGGCAAGCGTAATGGAGCGTGGCGGGCAGGGTCCCGAAGTTATCCAAATTGCCAAGCGTCAGGGCCAGCACGTCAGGAATGGCGGCGAGGTCGAAATCCTGCGCCCGAAGTGTCTGGTAGAGGTGCAGCGCGAGTTCGTCCAGCAGTTCCAGCGCGTCCCCATGAGTCAGGACGGGACGGCCCGCGAGGTCGGCGAGTTGTCCGCTTTCTTCCAACCTCGCCCCCGGACTGTCCAGCAAGTCGCCCAGGTTCAGCCCCAGTACCCCGGCCAATCCCGTGTGCAGTCCCGGAATCTCGGCGTTTGCCAGGCGCGTCAACGCCCGCAGCATCTCCGGCAACTGCTCCCCGGCGGGCGGCTGGCCCAGCACATGCAGCCCGTCCCGAATCTGCGCCATGCCCAGTTCGCACAGGTAGCCGTCGATGTCTTCCAGCAGGTGCGCCACGTCCGAACCGTTCATCTCGGTCAGGGTGACGGGCACGCCCTCCTCGGTGAACGCCTCGTCCCACTCGTGAACATGGTCGCCGTGGTCGCGCCGCAGCATCGTGCCGAGGTCGGTGCCCAGGTTCGCCCGCTGCACGAGGTCCCAGATTTGCCCCTGGAGAAGGGGCAGCTTGGACGGGTCGAGGAGTTCCAGTTGGTAATACTCGTCCACGAGCGCGGCGAGTTCGGCCAGCGGCCCGTAGGTGTCCGCACGGGTGAGGGGCGGCGGCAGGTGGTCGAGGATCGTCGCGTGTGCCCGCCGCTTGGCCTGTGTACCCTCGCCGGGGTCGTTGATGACGAAGGGATAGAAGAGGGGCAGGTCGCCGAGGAGGGAATCGGGGAAGCACTTGGCACTCAGCCCCACTCCCTTCCCCGGCAGCCACTCCAGCGTCCCATGCTTGCCGACGTGGACGAGGGCGTGGGCACCGAAGCCTCCCAGTTCCGGCGGCTCGCGCAGCCAGCGGTACAGGGCGTGGTAGTGGTGGGTCGGCGGCAGGTCGGGCGTGTGGTAGATCGCGTCGGGGTCCATGCCGTAGCCGCGCGGCGGTTGCAGGGCGACGAACATCTTGCCGAAGTGCAGGCCAGCGAGGGCGAGGGAGCCGTCGTGGACGTAAGCCTCCCCTGGTGCCTCGCCCCATTGCTGCCGCATCCGGCGCTGCTGCGCGTCGGGAAGGTCGGCAAACCACGAGCGGTAGAAGTTGGCGGGAACGTGCGCGGCGGCCTGCGCGAGTTGTCCGGGCGTCAGTTGCGTCGTGTCGTAGGTTGTCCGGGCGAGGAGGGCGTGCATGAGTTCATCGCTCGTCTCCGGCAACTCGCCCACGTCGTACCCCTCGGCCCCCAGCGCGCGGAGGAGGTGCAGCAGCGAGGCGGCGGAGTCCAGCCCCACCGCGTTTCCGACCTGCGACGCCTTCGCGGTCGAGTTGGTGAAGACGAAGGCGAGGCGCTTCTCGGAGTTCGGGAGGTGGCGCAGGCGGGCGAGACGGACGGTGATTCCGGCCAGCCGCGCGGTCCGCTCCGGGTCGGCGGCGAGGCGGGCGGCGTCCCCGGCCTCCTTCTCCTTGAAGGCGAAGGGCACGCCGATGATGCGCCCGTCGAACTCAGGGAGGGCGACGTTCATGGCGGTGTCGAGGGGATTCAACCCGCGCGCACTCGTCTCCCACGGGCCGCGCGCCCCGCCGCTGGTGATGCCCTGCACGACGGGCACGCCCAGCCGTTCCAGTGCCCCGACGTTCGCTCCCGCCGCCGTCACGTCCCCCGCCTGCACGTCAGCCATAGCGAAGGAGAGGGTGGAGATCAGGGCGTCCACCTCCCCCCGCAGCAGGGCGAAGGCTTTTGGATCACCGTTCCCGTCCACATCCTTCAAGCTCGTCGTGAAGACGGGCAGCGCATCAGCCCCTGCCTCGTCCAGCGCGGTCACGAGCGAGTCTATGAAGGCCGTGTTCCCGCTCAGCGCGTGCGCCCGGTAGAGCAGGACGCCGACGGCGGGACGGCCCGGCGTGCGGAGGCGGTGCCAGTCCTCCAGCGTCGCGTTCTCGGGCAGGTCGGGGTGGTAGAGGCCGTGTTCGGGCAGGGCCAGCGGCGGCTCGGCCCCGTACCCCGTCATCCGCAACGTGTCGCTGAGGGAGAGTAGAAGCTCACGTGCGTTCTGCCACCCGCTCGCCGCGAGGTACGCCCGCGCCGTGTCGAGCGTGTACGCGGGCGCGAGGCTCAGGGCCGCGAGTTCCGCGTCCGGCTCGTTCGTGCCGCTGACGAGGAGGAGGTGCTGGCCCGTCTTCCGCGCGTGCCCCAGCAGCAGTTCCGCGCCCGGCACCGCCGAGAACTTGCCGTGAATCCGCACGAGGACGACCTCGGCCCGCCCCACCGCGCCGGAGAGCAGCGTCGCCATCTGAGCCTCGGAGCGGACGCTGCCGAGCGCCACGCCCGTCACCGGGCCGAAGTCGGGCGGCAACGTCTCCTGCGCCGCGCGGAGGTTGAGGAGGTCGGTGTCCGCGTGGGTCAGGAAAGCGATGCCGGAGAGGTCGGCGGGCGCGTCCGGCGTGGCGAGGGGCAGCGGGGTCGTTCCGGCAGACATGCTTCCCGCCGCGTCCCACGCGTAGTAATTGAAGGTGTACTCCACGAGTTCGGGTGGGGGCGGCAGATACCCGTCCGCCGCTAGCATCGCCTCGATATAGTCGAAGATCGCGCGCACCAGCCACGCATCGTTCACCGAGTGGAACCACACGTCATGCCCGTCGAAGACGAGGTGGGCGACGTTGGCGAGCGAACACGGCCCCAGGCACCCGGCTTTGGTGAGGTGGACGGCGTTGCGAATCCTGCGCCGGGTCCACTCGTCCTTGTACACGTCCACCGGAGCGGCGGCGTAGCCCTTGTCGGTGCGCCCGCAGCAGCAGCCGTGGAAGCAGTAGCTCAGGTGCCCGCGCTTGCGGACGACGTTGATGGTGCGCCCGTCGGCGCGGGTGACGCGCTGGCGAGATGGCGGGAGAGTCATGACTTGCCCTCGGGAACATCACTCTTGACCCGGTGCAGTCCGGGAAAGTCGTGCAGAAAGGAACGTGAGGCTTTGAAATCGCGCTCCGGCAGCCGCAGGACTCCTTCAATCTCCTTGCAACAGCGTTCAATCTCTTCTAGAGACGCGGAGTGAATATGACAAAACAACGTTTCTCCATCTTGGAAACTTGAACTGTACTCCATCCAGCCCCCCTTCCCCGACCAGAGAGAGGCGTATTCATCCTCAGTCTCCGGGATCAGGGGCCAATCCAACGTGTCGGCAATTTTAAGAAGAATTGGTAGAAAAGCGTCGCGCCCTAGCGGTATGTTCCGAAGAACCAACCCATAGCCGGTGCCGCTATACTTCTTTACGAGGTATGAAGTTGCGGCGATTCTCTCAAGGGCGATTTTTGCGTTTCTGGCGACTGGTATTTCATCCCAGAGTCTTCCGTCACCGGAGACACTGTAACTGTCCGGCCTGGCCGTGTTGTACTCGCAACAGAATTGGGTCGGTTCTACCCCTTCCTCGAAGATGTCAGGAGAGGCGATGTGTGTCAGGCCCCAGGTTGCCCAGTCCCCATCGTCTCCCACAGTGGGGTAGGTCACTCCCCCCAACTCACGTTGCAAATCGACAACAGCAGGAAAGTGCGCTCTGTACTCCTCCAGCAACTGCCGTTCGACTTCATCGGCGGTCAGGATATGAACCTCTCTGCCCCGGCGTGGGAAACGAGTGATAAGTTCGGTGGCTCGCGGCGACCACTTCCATTTCAAAAGTCTGGCAGCCTCAGCCTGAGCCGCCGGGTCGTTGGGAACGAGAAAAAAGTTGGACCGATTGGACTGTCCCTGGTCACGCATACTCACTCTCCAAAGTCAGTGTGAAACGGTGTCTGGCAGAACACACAGGGCAAGCAGCGCCACCATCACACCAAAGTCCAGCGGTTCGGCCATCTCGTCATGTCACCCTTTCCCGCCGTACCCGGTGCCATACCTGAGCCGAGAGAAACAGCACCAGCGCGAGGCCCGCCAGCCCGAAGCCCAGCGGCGACACGTCCACGTCCTGCCACGCGGCGAGGGCGCGGCCCGCCGCCGGGAAGTGCTCGCCCGCCCACTGCGCGAGGGTGACGACGCCGATCACGAGGGCCACGGCCCCCGACAGCCCGGTAATCAGCAGGTTGTAGACCCGCTTGGCTCCGGGACGGTCCAGCGCCCAGGCGTAGGCGTGGGTCATGAACGCGCCGTTCAAGGTGTCGAAGAGGGTCATCCCCGCCCCGAAGAGCAGCGGCAGGGCCAGAATCGCCGCCCAACCCAGCCCCTCCTGCCCGGCCTGTCCGGCAAGGGCAAGCAGGGCGATTTCGGAGGCCGTGTCGAAGCCCAGCCCCATCAGGAAGCCGAGCGGGAGGACCTGCCACTGCCGGGTGACGAGCCGGGTCAGCGGCGCGATCAGCCGGGCGAGGAGACCGCCGTGGTGGTGGCCCCCGTCCTGCCGCCGCAGGGTCCGCCACGCCGCGCGGAGGTTGAAGCCCGCCACGAGCAGCAGGTACACGCCCGCCACAAATGGCCCCACCCAGCTCCCGAAGGTGCCGATCTCCTCCTGAGCGCCCAGCAGCGCCCGCCCGACCACCGCCGCCGCAATCGCCATCAGCAGCACGACCGCCGAGTGCCCCAGGCTGAAGAACAGCCCGACCCCGTGTGCGGGGCGGCCCAGCGTCAGGAGCTTGCGGACGGTGTTGTCGATCACCGCGATGTGGTCGGCGTCCCAGGCGTGCCGCACCCCGAAGAGGTAGGCAGTCAGGCCCAGCCCCCACACCAGCGGCTCGGCGAGCGCCGACGGCACGAGGAGCGCCAGTGCCAGAACGTGCAGGGCCACCACGCCCAGCAGATAGGGGGCGCTGCGGGCCAGGGTCATCCGGGCCGTGACGGGCGGCAGAGTCGGCGCGCTCATCTCACGCCCACCGCTGCGGAAGCGCCCCTTGCAGCGCCTCTATGACCTTCTTGCGGCTGATGTGGTAGCCGATGAAGATGAGTTCGTTCGTGGCCCCAGCCTTCGCGGGGGCCGGGTGCGTCTCCACCCGCGAGCGGACGGCCTGCACCGCGTAGCGCCCGCCGTCCTCGCCCCGCACGAAGCCCTTGACGCGCAGGACGGGAAAGACGCGGGCCACGTTCTGCACCGTCCGCACGAGGTCGGGGACATTCTGCGCCGCGTCGCTCGTCAGCCGGAAGGACTGCCAGCCAGGGTCGTGCTCGTGGAAGTGCTGGTGGGTGCTGAGGCTGTGAACGTGGGCGTCGAGGTCGCCGTGCGAGTGCCCGTCGAGGGTGGTGTGGTCGTGGAGCGGGGCCGTGAGGTCGTCCGGTGCGCCGCTGACGGGGCCGTGGTGCGCCGCGCTCCGCCGCGTGCCGTGCAGGTTCAGGCCGAGGGTGAGCTGGGTGTCGAGCCGCGCCCCGTAGGCGAGTTCGAGGAAGCGCACGCGGGGGGCACGCCAGCGCACGTCCGCCTCAGCTTGAAGCAGGTCGGCGTCGCCCAGGTCGTCGATCTTGTTCAGCACCGCCACATCCGCGTATTCCAGTTGGGCGTCGAAGACGCGGGCGGCGCTGCGGGTCGCCTCGTCCCCGGCGTCCGGGCTGAACGCACCCGCGAGCAGCAGGGGCGTGTCCACGACGATCAATGTGGCGTCGAGGGCGAAGTCGGCGCTGAACTCGCCCTCCTCCAGCGTGACCATCACGGCGGTCGGCACGGCGAGGCCGCTCGTCTCGATCAGCACGTGGTCGAAGGTGTGGCGGCGTTCCCTCAGCGCGTGCAGGGTGCGGCGGAAGGCGTCGCCCTCGCCCCCGTAGGCGAGCAGGCCGCCGTGAACGTCGTGGAGTTCCACCCCGTCCTCGCGCGTCTCTAACAGGGGGCCGTCGATGCTGACCTCGCCGAACTCGTTGACGATCAGGGCGAGCGTGCGGTCGTGCGTCTGGTTCAGGAGGTTGCCGAGCAGGGTCGTCTTGCCGCTGCCGAGAAAACCGCTGACGATGGTGACGGGCGTTCTGAAGGTGGTCACGCGTGCTCCTTGAGGGTCTGGAGGGCAGAAATCAATTCGTCCTGGGTGTGGAAGGCACCGGGCACGGGCGCGGGACGGCGCACCACGATCAGGGGCAGGCCAAGTTCTTGCGCCGCCTCACGCTTGGCGGTGAAGCCTCCCACGTCGCCGCTGTCCTTCGTGACGACCGCGCCGATCTTCCACGCCCGCCACTGCGCCACGTTGAACTCGCGGGAGAAGGGGCCGATCATCGCGCAGACGCGCTCGGGCCGGATACCGAGGCTCAACGCACGTTCGAGGACGCCGGGTTGAGGAGTCAAGCGCACGAACACGTCGGCCTCTGGAGCCGCGCGTTGGAACGTTTCGAGGTCTTTGCTGCCCGTCGCCAGGAAGACGCGCCCGTGCTGGGAGGCGGCGTGGGCAGCCTGCTCGATGTCGTCCACCAGGGTCAGCCCTGTTGTTTCCTCGGGCAAGCCGCTCGCCCGCTCCAAACGGAGGTAAGGGACGTTCAACTCAGCGCTCAGTTCCCGCAGTTGCGCGGTGATGGCCTGGGCGTAGGGGTGGGTGGCGTCCACAATGGCCCGCGCTCCACGCAATGCCCGCCGCCTGGCCTCCACACCGGGGGGGCCGTCGTAAACGTGCAAGTTCGGATGCTTCGGCGCGACCTGTGCCCCCAGCTCGGAGGCGACACTGAGGGTCACGCGCTCGCCTTCTTCCGCGAGGCGCAGGGCCAGAGCATTCCCATCACGGGTGCCGCCGAAGACCCAGACGGTGCCCTCGGGCTGGGAGGTCGGGGTCGCCTCCTCTGCCCGCCAGTCGTTGTAGCCGCGCGGCGTGTACATCCACCGCCCCTTGCGCGCCGTGAAGCGGTTGCCGATCACGACTGTGGTCAGCATGTCGAACTCGTCGCCGAGCAGCGCCTCCAACGTGGTGACGCGCACCTCCTGATCCTCGCGGTAGGCGTTGCGGACGACACCGCAGACCGTATCGGGGCGCTTGTGTTCCAGCATGAGGCGCAGGACGCGGTAGACGCCCTCGCGCCTCGCCTTGCTCTGCACGTTGTAGAGGACGCAGGCGAGGTCGGCCCCCGCGATGTGCCGCGCCCGCTCCTCTATCCACTCCCACGGGCACAGCAGGTCCGAGAGGCTGAGGGTGGCGAAATCGTGCGTGAGGGGCGAGCCGAGGAGGCTGGCGCAGGCGGTCGCGCTCGTGATGCCGGGGATGACCTCCACGCCGAAGGGCGGCTCTTCGGGCAGGTCCTCGAAGACCAAGCCCGCCATCGCATACACGCCGATGTCACCGCTGCTGACGAGGGCGACCCGCTTCCCCTCCTGCGCCTTCTGGATGGCGAGTTGTGCCCGCACCTTCTCCTGCGTGAGAGGCGGCGTCAGCACCTCTTGACTCGTAATCAGCGGCGCGACCCAACGCAGATAGAGGTCGTAGGCGACGATCACGTCCGCCTCCACGAGAGCTTGCCGCGCCCGCTCCGGCACGAGCGAGAGGTCGCCCGGCCCGACGGAGACGAGGCTGAGGTGGCCGGTCACGCGCTCACCTCCAGGTGTAGGCGGTCCTCCACGACGGCGACCGTGACTCCGTTCAACGCCATCTTGGGCACGATCAGCCGCCCGCGCGGGCTGGCGATCAGGGCGCAGGGTTCGCAGACGCCGGGGAGGCCCACGTTCTGCTGCACCCACTCACTCGGCTGGGTAACAAAGGGGCGGGCCTCTATGTCCGCATGAGCGATCACCCGCAGCGGCAACCCGTGGCGCTTGCAGAAGGCGAGGAGTCCGGCCTCGTTCGCCTTGAGGTCCACGGTGGCGACCTCGCGCACGCCCGTGAGGGGACGGGCCGCCAGCGCGTGCAGGACGGCGGCCTCCACCTGTTCCTCACTCACGCCGCGCCGACAGCCGACCCCCAGCGTCAGCGGGCGTGTGGCCTCGGTGGCGGTGGTGACGACGGGCACGGCCCCGGTCAGGCGGGCGACCCGGTAGGCGAGGGCATTCGCGCCCCCCTCGTGCCCCCCCAGCAGGGCGACGGCGAAGCGGGCCGCGTCGTCGAGGACGACCACGGCGGGGTCGGTGTGCTTGCTCTGCGGCAGGCCGGACAGGAAGCGGACCGCGATGCCCACCGCGCCAATCAGCACCCAGGCCCGCGCAGTGTGAAAGGCCGTCTGGAAGGCCGTCAACTGCCGCTCGGCATTCTGCCAGGGACGGTGCAGCGCCGCTCCCAGCTCGTCCGCCAAACGCCCGGCCAGCGCCTCGGACTCGCGGCGCACGGGCCACACGGCCAGCTCATGCACGGCGGCGGTCACGCCTCTCCCCCTTCCTTCACGGCGCGGCGGAAGCGGTGGGCGTACGCGGGGTCGTACAGGCGGCTCGTCGTCTCCAACGCCTCCGGCTCGCTCAACGCCGGGCTGACGATGAGCATGGTGGTCAGCGCCCACTCGCTCACCCGAATCTCGGAGAGGAGGCGGCCCAGGGTGCTGACGTGCCGCCGTTCCTGGGGTTGGCTGGCCCGCTGCACGAGGGCGACGGGCATCTCGGGGCCGTAGGTGCCCAGCAGGTCCGCCACGATCTCGGGAAGCTGATTGCCGCCCAGGAAGACGCACAGGCTCGCGCCGTGTTCGGCCAGCCCGCGCAGGTTCTCGCGTTCCGGCACCGGACTCGCCCGGCCCGAGGCGCGGGTGAGGATGATCGTCTGCGTGACGTTCGGGCGGGTGAGTTCCGCGCCCAGTACGGCGGCGCAGGCGGTGAAGCTGCTCACGCCGGGCACGACCTCGTAGCTGATGCCCAGGTCCCGCAGGGCACGCATCTGCTCGGCGGTCGCCCCGTAGATGGCCGGGTCGCCGCTGTGGACGCGGGCCACGTCCAACCCCTGCTCCAACGCGCGGCGGTACAGGGCCACCTGCTCGTCAAGATTCAGGCCCGCCGTATTGACTCTTTCGGCGTCGGGGTGCGCGTGTTCCAGCACCGCCTCCGGCACGAGGGACCCGGCGTAGAGGATGAGGCGACACGCCCCGAGGAGCCGCGCCCCGCGCAGGGTGATGAGATCGGGGGCACCGGGACCGGCACCGATGAAATAGACCTTCAAGAAAACCTCCGGGGGGATGACTTGCGAATCAGGACGACGCTCAGATAGCCCAGGCGGCCCGCGTCGGGGGCGGGGTTCAGGGAAGGAAGCACCACTTCTCCGTCCAGCCCCAGGCGGTGCGCCAGGGCACAGTGGTCGAGGATGCCGAGGTCGGACAGCAGGCCGAGCACGCCCGCCATGCGCCGCCCCACCTTCATCAGCACGACGACATCGTGGGAGAGGATGTCGGCCCGCAGGGCGTTCAGGTCGTCCGGGCACGGCAGGATGAGCACCCGCTCCTTGCCCTCTCCGAGGCTGAAGCCGGTCAGGGCGGCGGCAGTCGCGTAGCTCGTCACGCCGGGGAGGACACGCCGGGGCAGCTCCGGGGCCTCGCGCTTCAAGGCGGCGACGAGATAGCCCAGCGTGCTGTACGTCATCGCGTCCCCGATGGTCAGGTAGGCGACGCTCCGCCCGGCCCGCTGGTGGGCGGCGATCTCGCGGGCGAGGGCGGCGTAGTGCTCGCTCAGCCGCGCGTCGTCGCCGTCCATGTTGAACTCCACCTCGCAGACCCGCTCTCGGGGGAAGTCAAGGTCCCGCAGGGCGGTCAGCGCCACCGATGCCTCCGACACCCGCGAGCGCGGCGCGTAGATGAGGTCGGCCTTTTGCAGGACTTCCAGCGCGGCGACGGGGAGCAGGCCGTAGGAGCCGGGACCGACGCCGAGGCCGTAAAAGGTGCCGGGCGGGGTCACGCCTCCGCCTCCCCCAGCCCCGCGCCATCGAGGGCAAAGAGGGCGACGCGGACCCGCCGAACGTTGGCGGCACGGTGATGGAGAGTCTGTGCGACCTGCCGGGCAATCTCCGCCCACACCTCCGCGCCGCGTTCGTGCCCGGTGAGGAGAGCCACGCAGGCATCCACCGTATTCGCCTCCGCCAGAGCTTGTACGGTCGGCCCGTCCACACCCAGCCCCCCAGCGACCCGCGCCACCGCGTTCATCGCCATGCCGCTGTACTGGCTGTGCGTGTTCCAGTCGCCGTTGAGCACTTTGGCGAGCTTGCCCGGATGCCCGGCGACGAGGAGGAGGGGAAGGGGGTGCCCGGTCTCCTCCAGCGCCTCTTGCAGCGCGTCCAGCGCCGCCCCCACGAAGTTGCTCATCTGGACGATGGCCTGTGGGGGTACGTTCAGCGCCGCCCGCGCGTAGTCCCGACCCAGCTTGCCGGGCGTGAGGACCACCGCGTCAGGGCGGGCGTGAACGGCCACACGCACGTAGACCTCCACGGAGGCCATGTACGCCTCCAGGCTCATCGGCTCCACGATGCCCGTCGTGCCCAGGATGCTGACGCCGCCCAAGATGCCCAGCCGGGGGTTGAAGGTCTTGCGGGCGATGGCCTCGCCGTTCACGCAGCCCACCGTCACCGCGAACGCCTCGTGTCCCGCAACCTCCTGCGCCGCCCACCGCATCATCTCGCGTGGAACGGGGTTGATGGCGGGTTCGCCCACGGGGACGCGGATGCCGGGTGCGGTCACGGTGCCGACACCCTCCCCCGCGTGGAAGGTCATGGGAAGCTCTGGATCGGGGAGCGGCGTGGCCGTCACCCAGAGGGTCGCCCCATGTGTCGCGTCCGGGTCGTCCCCGCCGTCCTTGACGACTTCCGCATAGGCACCCACATCGGTCAGGCGGGCGTTCCGCACGGGCAGGAGGAGGCTGAAGTCCCCGTCCGGTAGCGTGACCTCCACCTCGGCTGGCTCCTCGCCATGAACAAGCAGGAGCAGGGCCGCTTTCAGCGCCGCCGTCGCCGCGCTCCCCGTCGTGAAGCCGCGCCGCAGCCCGTTGGGAGCGGGCAGGCTGAGATTGAGGCGGGCGGGTGGGGTCATAAGCAGGCTCACGTCTCCGCCCCGGCAGCGGATACGGCGGCGAGGCGGTTTTGCGCCTCAATCATCAGCGCGTTGACCACGCTACTTGCCCAGGGACTCCCGCCGCGCGTGCCCGCGTTCGTGACGCGGGGAACGCTCAGGCAGGCGCGCAGGGCCGCCTTGCTCTCCCGCGTGCCCACGAAGCCCACGGGCAGGCCGATCACCAGACCGGGCCGCCAACGCCGCTCGCGGATGAGGCGCACCGTCTCGAAGATCGCGGTGGGGGCATCCCCAATCGCCACGATGCAGTCGTTCCCAAACTTCTCGTAAGCGCGACGAATCCCCGCCGCCGAGCGGGTGATGCCCGCCTCCCGGCTCAGGAGGTGCGTCTCCGCGTCGTGGACGCCGCACCAGACCCGCACGCCGAGTTCCGCGAGAATCTGCCGCTTGAGGCCGCTCTGCACCATCGTCACGTCTGTCACGACGGTCAGGCCGCGCAGGATCGCCATGACGCCCGCCTCCGTCGCCCCCGGCGAGAAATACAGGTCCTCCACGATGCCGGGGTCGCCCGCCGTGTGGACGAGGCGCTGCATGGCGTAACGGTCCGCCGCGTCCACCGCCGACCAGTCGCGCAACCCCTCGATGATCTCGAAGGACTGCGCCTCGATGGGGTGCGGTTCGTAGTGCTGGACGACTTTCCGCTTAGGTGCCTCCCCGCCCGCCAGCAGACCCCGGACCGCCCCGTGGTGCCCGACCTGGGCCTCACCGACCTGCGCCTCGTAGCCCACGACCCCCACCCGGTACTTGCACAGCGAGCAGTTCATGTGGCCGTGGCCCTGCACGCCCTCCCGCGCCCGTTCGAGGAACACCCGCGCGACTTTGGGATGCGGCCCCAGGGGTGCGGCGGTCAGGAACTCCGTGCCCGGCCAGCGTTGCGCGGCGGCCTCCACCGCCGAACGCACCCGGCGGGAGAGCACCCCCTCGAAGAGGAGGTACGGCAGCACGACCACCCGCGCGAAGCCCAGCCGCGCGGCGCGGGCCAGCCCGGTAGGCAGATCAGGTTTGGCTGTACCGCTGTAGCAAACCGCGCTCGCCCCATACCCCAGCCCCTCCTCCAGAAAGCGGGCGAGCTTGTGAATGTCCCCGTTCGCGTCCGGGTCGGTGGTGCCCCGCCCGACGAGGAGGAGCAGCGTCTCGTCGCGCCGGACCTCATCCGCTGCGCCCGCCTCGGCCCCGACCAGCCGCTCGCGGCACACCTCCAGCAGCGCGGGGTGGAGGTCCATCGCCGCCCCGTAGTGGAAGGTGACGTGCGGGAACTCGCGGCGCAGGGCATTTAGCTCGCTCGGCAGGTCGTTCTTCGCGTGCGTGGCGGCGAGGAGGACACCGGGCACGAGGACGACTTCGCGCGCCCCCGACGCCACCGCCTCCCGCGCCGCCTCGTCGATGGTGGGCGTGTTGAATTCGAGGAAGCCGTGGGTGATGGTCCGGTTCGGCTCCAGCGCCCTCACCTCCCGCACCAGCTCCCCGAACTGCGCCGCGCTCGCCGGGTCGCGGCTGCCGTGCGCGGCGAGGATGATCGCGTAATCGTTCATCGTTCCCCCTCCAACCCCGTGGGCAGGGGCGTTAGCGCGCGGATCAGCAGGATGCTCATGTCGGAGAAGTCCCGGCCCTCCAGCTCGCCCAGGCTGCCCGCCCACGTCGCCTCGGCCCGCGTGAGGTTCTCCCAGACCTCGACGTGGTGCGCGGCGCTCACACTTCCGGCGAGGAGGTACGAGGCCACGTCGCGCGGCATGAAGTCCCAGGGGCGCGGAATCACGATGGCGTTGCGCCCGGCCCGCAGCACGTCGCGCAGGTGGGTCTTGAAGGGGATCAGGTCGCCCCGGCGGTGGAAGGTCAGAAAGGTCGTCTCGTCGAAGCAGACGCGGCCCCGGCTCGCCAGCATCTGCGCGCTGGAGATGCCCGGCACCGTCTCGACCGCGTGCCCGCAGGCCGTCTCCACCCGCTCCAGGTACTGAAAGCCCGAGAAGTGGATGTCGCCCATGAACACGACGACGCAACGCTTCCCGGCGTGGTGGAGTTCGGCCACCTCCGCGAGTTTCGCCACCTGATCGCGGTAGCCCATCATGACGACCTGGGCGTTTCCGGGGATCAGGGGCCGCACCATGTCCACCACGGCGTCGAAGCCCGCCACCACGTCGGCCCCCTCGATCAGTGCCGCGCCCTTCCGGGTCAGGAAGTCGAGGTGGCCGGGTCCGGCACCGACGCAGACGATCACGCCGTGCCCCCTGTCTGGGGTCGGGTTCGCGTGGGGGGAACGTGGTGACACGGGGCAGCGCGACGGGCGCGAGCGGGGGAGGGAGGTGACACAGGAAACACTCCGGCATGCGGGGCGGAAATCGAGCCGGAGGGGCGCACAGCGAAAGCCCGCTCCAGCCGGGGCCGGAGCGGGCAAAGGCGGCGGGGGACGCCGGGATGCACGAAGCTCACAGGGTGGCCCTCTGACGGCGAGAGGTGCCTTCCACAGCCTTGCTCAGGCGTGTAGAGGCGTCCCTGGGTGGCATTCGGGCTTACAAGCTCGTGACCTGCATACCGTTGCGCGACAGCGCCGGACTCTCACCGGACTTCCCCATCCCCAGGTGCGCGCATGGTAGCAGAAGCCTCCGGATGGTCCGTGGATGCCGCACAGTTGCACACCAATGCCCAGCGAGGCGCGTTCCCGGTCTCAACCACGTTCGCGGGAAGTCGAATGTGGACGCTGGGGAGTGCGGGAGGGCAGAAGGCAGAAGCACGCGTTTTCGGCCTTACTCTTGCCTTGAGCCTCCCTGCACGAGGCCGGATGTATAACGGTCATAATTTTCCACCTGCGCCGCCGCCCGGAATCCTCTTTCATGGTCCGGCGAACTCGTCGGGAACGAGGGGAACAGTACATTCTCTCAGCGGGTTGGATGAGACGAACGGTAGATTTTCGCATAAAAATACTGCTAAATGGGAGATTATACGGTCTTCCGAATGGATGATGCTTCTAGACAATGCGTCGAGAGAAGAAAAGTTAGGCCAATAATCATGCTTTTCCTGATCGGCTGTCTTCCTGGCGTTGCCCTGACATCGCTTGACGTTATTCAAGGCCCGCATTAGCATTCATGGACATTCGGTTAAGTCGGCTCCGGTGAGGGCACGAACCGACCCGCCCCTCCCCGTGAAGCGAGGTCCGTCATGGAACGTTCGAGTCCAGCCGCCGCCGACCCCGAAGTCTTCCGCTTTCAGGAGGCCCTGCCGCCCCTGACCCCGCACGAGGCGACGGTGGAGGCCAACCGCTGCCTGTATTGCTACGACGCGCCATGCCTGCAAGCCTGCCCCACGCACATCGACATCCCGAGCTTCATCCGCAAGATTTCGACCGGGAACCTGCGCGGGTCGGGCCGCGTCATTCTGGAGGCGAACTTCCTGGGGGCCACCTGTGCCCGCGTGTGCCCGGTGCAGGAGCTGTGCGAGGGCGCGTGCGTGCTCGGCAAGGACCACACGCCCATCCAGATTGGGCGTCTCCAGCGGTACGCCACCGACCACATCTTCGAGCGCGGCATCCAAGTCTTTACCCCCTCGCCCCCCACCGGGCGAAGCGTGGCGGTGGTCGGCAGCGGCCCGGCGGGGATCAGCGCGAGCGCCGAACTCGCCAAGCTGGGGCACCGGGTCACGCTGTACGAGCGGCGCGACCTCGGCGGTGGCCTGAGCACCTACGGCATCATCGGCCTGCGCGAACCCGTGGAGGTGTCCCTGCGCGAGGTGGAGGCGGCGCAGAACCTCGGCGTGGAGGTCCGTACCGGAGTCGAATTGACCGACCGCGAGGGGCTAGACCTGCTGCTGGCCGAGTACGACGCCGTGTTCCTCGCCCTCGGCCTCGGCGCGGTCCCGGCGCTCGGCGTGCCCGGTGAGGAGGCGGTGCTGGACGGCCTGGACGTGATCGAGGCGAGCAAGGTTGAACCCTGGCGGTTGAAGGTGGGACCGCTCGCCCTGGGTCAGCGGGTGGTCGTGATCGGTGCGGGCAACACCGCCATCGACGCGGCGACGGTGGGACGCAAGCACGGCGCGGAGGTCGAGATGGTCTACCGCCGAACCGAGAGCGAGATGACCGCCTACCGCCACGAGTACGAGTTCGCCCTGCACGAGGGCGTCCGCTTCACCTTCCTGACCCAGCCCGTCGGGGTGGAGGTCGTAGGCGGGCAGGTAACGGGCCTACGCTGCGTGCGAATGCGCCTCGGTGCCCCCGACGCCTCGGGCCGCCCCCGCCCGGAACCCATACCCGGCAGTGAGTTCACCATTCCGTGTGAGACCGTGATCGCGGCCATTGGACAGGAGAAACCGGCCCTCGCGGTGGAACTCGGCCTCGCGCTCGACGGCGGCTACCTCCGGGTGGACGACGGGCTGCAAACGAGCCTCCCTCGCGTCTACGCGGGCGGCGACTGTATCCGCGTGCGCGGCAGCGCGAGCACCGTCATGGCCGTGCAGGACGGCAAGCTGGCGGCGGCAAGCATTCACGCGGCGCTGTGTGCTTCGCCCGTGGCGGCGGACTGATGGTATTGGGCATTTGTTTGTTGGGGACGCCGTTTCGGTTCACCCCCACCCGGCCTCCCCCCTCAAGGGGGAGGGGCAAAAAGAGAGCCTCACGTGCTGGATCGGTAACACACTCTTCCCTTCTGGAGGCCCACTATGGCTGACCTCTCCGTGAACTTCGCGGGCATCCGGGCACCCAACCCCTTCTGGCTGGCCTCCGCGCCGCCGACGAACAGCGGGGCGCAGATTCACCGCGCCTTCGAGCACGGCTGGGGCGGGGCCGTGTGGAAGACCATCGGTGCTCCCGTCCTCAACATCTCCAACCGCTACGGGGGCCTCTCGCTCGGCGGGCAGCGGCTCGTCGCCATCAACAACGTCGAACTCATCTCCGACCGCCCGCTGGAGGTCAACCTGCGCGAGATCGCCGAGGTCAAGCGGATGTGGCCCGACCGCGCCGTCATCGTCTCCGCGATGGTGGACGCCGATCCCAACGCGTGGCGCGAGATCGTCATGCAGATCGAGGACACGGGCGCGGACGGCATAGAGCTGAACTACGGCTGCCCCCAGGGCATGAGCGAGCGCGGCATGGGCGCGGCGGTGGGCCAGGTGCCCGAGATGTGCCAGCTCAACACGCACTGGGTCACGAGCGTCACCCGCCTCCCCGTCATCGTGAAGCTCACGCCCAACGTCACCCACATCACCGACCCGGCGCACGCGGCGCTGGCGGGCGGGGCGCACGCCCTCAGTCTCATCAACACCATCAACAGCGTGATGCGGGTGGACCTCGACACGCTCCTCGTGACCCCCAGCATCGGCGGACAGGCCACCCACGGCGGGTACGCGGGTCCGGCAGTCAAGCCCATCGCGCTGCACATGCTCAGTGAGCTGATGTGCGACCCCACGGTGCGGAGAAGCGGCGTGCCGATCTGCGGCATGGGCGGTATCCAGACCTGGCGCGACGCCGCTGAATTCCTGCTGCTAGGGGCCTCGGCCCTTCAGGTCTGCACGGCGGCGATGCACTACGGCTACCGCATCATCGAGGACTTCACCGACGGCCTGAGCAACTGGATGGACGACAAGGGCTTTGCGACCATCGCGGACGTGACGGGCCGCAGCCTGCCGCAGATGAGCAGTTTCGGCGGGCTGGACCTCGGCTACCAGGCGGTCGCTCGGATCAACCCCGACAAGTGCATCCAGTGTGACCTCTGCTACGTCGCCTGCAACGACACCGCCCACCAGTGCATCGACCTGTACTCACCGGAGGGCGTGCGGGTGAATCCCGGCTTTAACGTCCGTGACGGCGGGAAGCAGGTCGCGCAGGGTCGTCCCACCCCGGTCGTCCGCGAGCCGGATTGCGTGGGCTGTGCGCTATGCGCCAACGTCTGCCCGGTGGACGGCTGCATCGAGATGGTGAGCGTGCCGAGCGGGAGGGAGTCCGTCACCTGGGACCAGCTCACCGCCGCCCGCCCCGCCGTGACCCAGGAGTGGAGCGAGATGGAGGCGTACCGGGCGGAGGCGGGGATCGAGATTCACTGAGGGGATCTTTAAACTTCAGGAGAGGGGGCACGACATGGAAGCGCCAAAACTGGACGCCTTGATCGAGATAGACGCCGAGGGCCGCCTGCACGGGGACGCCGAACTGCTGGCCCGGTTGAGGAACCAAACTTTCCGGCTGAGTGTGGAGGGGCAGACCATCACCCTGCGTCCGCCCGTGCGTCGGCTGAGCGAGATCGAGGATGCCGGGGAGCGGGCCGAAGCCCACCGAGCGTTCAAGCAGCAGGTGATGCGTCCTGGTGGTGGTCGGGTTCCCTCGACACGTGCCGAGTTGAACGATCTGGTCTACGACTGATGCGTGTGTTGGCCGACACCAACATCATGCTGCGTTACGTGCAGAAGGACGCCGAGCGGCACGCCGAGGTGGAGGCCGCTGTTGACAGGCTCATCGAGCGGGGCGACGAAATCGTGCTCGTCCCACAGGTGATGTACGAGTACTGGGTGGTGGCGACCCGGCCCTACGGCACCAGCAACGGCCTGAGCTACACCACCGAAGAGGCGCACACGGCCCTCCGGTTGCTGAACAGCGCTTTCAACCTGTTCCCGGACCCGCCGGAACTCTATACGACCTGGCTCAATCTGGTCGTGACCCATCAGGTTTCCGGTAGGCAGGCCCACGACGCCCGCCTGGCTGCTGCTGTCTTTGCTCACAACCTCGACGCCTCCTCACCCTCAATGCCCCACATTTCAAACGCTTTGGCCTGACCGTGCTCACCCCCGCCGACCTGTAACGGAGGTTTCGTGGCTCTCCTGATCCAACATGGCCGCATCGTCACCGCCGACGCCGACTTCACCGCCGACCTCCTCGTGGAGGGCGAGACCATCAGCCAGATCGGGGAGGGGCTGACCGCGCCCGAGGGCACCCGCGTAATTGACGCGAGCGGCAAGTACGTCTTTCCCGGCTTCATCGACCCGCACGTTCACGTCTACCTGCCGTTCATGGGCACCTTCGCCAAGGACACGCACACGACGGCGAGTCAGGCGGCCCTGATCGGCGGAACGACCACCTATATCGAGATGCTGGCCCCCTCCCAGAGCGAGCCGTTGCGGGGGGGCTGGGAGAAGTGGACGGGGCTGGCGGAGGATCACAGCGCCTGCGACTACACCTTCCACCTCGGGGTGACGCGCTGGGACGACGAGACGGAGGCCACCCTGCGCGACCTCGTGGGGCAGGGCATGAAGTCCTTCAAGGTCTTCCTCGCCTACAAGGGGGCCTTCGGCATCGACGACCACGCGCTTTACCAGACCCTCAAACTGGCGAAGGAACTCGGCGTGGTCGTCACCGCCCACTGCGAGAACGCCGACCTCGTGGCGGAACTCCAACGCAAGTTGCTCTCGGAAGGCAAGACCGGCCCCGAGTGGCACGAGCCGAGCCGCCCGGAGAGCGTGGAAGCCGAGGGCACCGCCCACTTCGCCACCTTCGTGGAGATGACGGGGGCGAAGGGCTACGTGGTTCACCTTTCCAACACTCGGGCGCTGGAAGCGGCGTTGGAAGCCAAGCGGCGCGGTGTGGACCTGAGCGTGGAGGTCGTCATCCCCCACCTCCTCCTCGACAGGACTTGCGCCGAGCGGCCCGGCGTGGAGGGGGCGAAGTACGTGATGAGTCCGCCACTGCGTGACAAGGGCAACCAGGCCGGACTCTGGGACGCCCTCGCGCGGGGAGAAATCGACACCGTGGCGACCGACCACTGCCCCTTCGATGTGGCTCAAAAGGCGATGGGCGAGGGCGACTTCACGCGGATTCCCAACGGCATCCCCGCCATCGAGGACCGGGTGAACCTGCTCTACACCTACGGGGTCAGCCGGGGGAACCTGAGCCTCGCGCGCTTCGTGGATGCGGCGAGCACGCGGGCGGCCAAGCTCTTCGGCCTCTACCCGCGCAAGGGGGCCATCGCGGTGGGATCGGACGCCGACCTCGTGATCTACGATCCCGCCTACCGGGGCCACATCTCAGCGGCGACGAGCCATATGAACAACGACTACAGCGGCTTCGAGGGCTGGGAGATCGACGGGCGGCCCGACGTGGTGACGGTGCGCGGCCAGGTCGCGGTGGAGGGCGGGCAATTCGTGGGGGACCCAGGGCGGGGGCAATTGCTGCGGCGGTGAGGGTGTCGTCCCAACGGTGAAGCTGGTCACACGCCCCCTCACCCCGGCCCCCCACGAGGGGAGAGGGAGAAAAGAGAGAAGCACGAGTTCTGAGGTCTGCCGTTCAAGGAGAGTCGCGTGACACAAGTGCTTCCTTCCCAGGCTGTTCACCTTCCCTCCGCCGAACCCATCGTCTCCGTCCGCGACCTCCAGATGGTTTTCCCACATCCGGGCGGGCAGACGGTCGCCCTTCAGGACGCCAACCTCAGCATCGGGCGGGGCGAGTTCATCAGCCTGATCGGGCCTTCCGGGTGCGGCAAGACGACGCTGCTGCGGTTGCTGGCGGACCTCGTGCAGCCTACGGGCGGGACCATCCTGATAGGGGGACAGCCGCCCGGACAGGCGCGGCGGGAGCGGAAGTACGGGTACGTCTTTCAGGCCCCGGCGTTGCTGGAGTGGCGCACGGTGCTGAGCAACGTCACCTTGCCGCTGGAGGTGATGAACGTGCCCGGCGACCGGACGGCCCGCGCCCGCGAGATGCTGAACCTCGTGGGGCTGGCGGGCTTCGAGCGGCGCTACCCGTGGCAGCTCTCCGGCGGAATGCAGCAGCGGGTGAGCATCGCGCGGGCGCTCGCCTTCGACCCGCCCCTCCTGTTCATGGACGAGCCGTTCGGGGCGCTCGACGAGATCACGCGCGAGCATCTCAACCTCGAACTCCTGCGGCTGTGGCGCGAGACGGGCAAAACGGTCATCTTCGTGACGCACAGCATCAGCGAAGCGGTGTTCCTGAGCACCCGCGTCGTGGTGATGACCGCCCGGCCCGGCAAGATCGAGGGGGTGGTGGACGTGAACCTCCCGCAGCCACGCGGCGACGAAACCCGCGAGCTGCCGCGCTTCTTCGAGTTGATGACGCAGGTTCGGGAACTGCTCAGGAAGGGGCACGCATGACCGCCGCGCCCGCGAGGGGAAGACTCGCCGGGTCCCCCCTCCTGCCTATGCTGGCGGTGCTGGTCGTCGCCGTGCTGCTCTACCTGCCGCTGATGCTGTGGGCGAACGTCGGCCCGGCGGCGCGGGCGCTGGCGAGCGGGGCGGACCTCGGGTGCCCGACGGCCCTTGCCTGTGCCACTCAACTTAGAAACCCCGTGCTGCCTGCGCCCGGCCAACTGGCGCAGGGCTTCCGCTCCCTCAGCGTGCCGCCCACCGCACCTACTTCCGCGCCGTACAACGCCGTCGTCACGGGTGGGGAGACGTTGCTGGGTCTGGTTCTGGCAACTGGGCTAGGTTTGGTCCTGGCGGCACTTCTGGTCCTGAGCCGGTCCTTCGAGCGGGCGACGCTGCCGTGGCTGGTCGCGTCACAGACGGTGCCCATCGTCGCCATCGCACCCATGCTGGCGGTGCTGCTCGGGCAGTACGGAGTACAGGGCTTCCTGCCCAAAGCCCTCATTGCCGCCTATATCGCCTTTTTCCCCATTGCCGTCGGGATGAGCCGGGGCCTTCGCAGCCCGGACGCGCTGCAACTCGACCTGATGCGGACGTACAGCGCGTCGCCGGGGCGGGTGTTCTTCCAGCTTCGGCTGCCCGCCAGCCTGCCCTACCTCTTCACGGCGCTCAAGGTGGCGGTGACGGCGGCGCTGGTGGGAAGCATCGTGGCGGAGATCAGCACGATTTCCTTTTCGGGGCTGGGCAAGATGCTCGCCGAGAACTCGCGGGCGTCGGACACCATCGCGCTGTGGGTGATCATGGCCTACGGCGCGGGGCTGGGCGTGAGTCTGGTCGCGTTGGTCGGTCTCCTCGAACGGGTAGTGACGCCGTGGCGAGCGGGGCGGTGACGTGGCGCGGGGCGGCCCGCCGTCCCGGCCTGGGCGCGGCGCTGCCGCTGGCGCTGAGCGGCTTTGGCCTGCTGGCGCTCGCCGTCGCGCTGGCCCGGCTGGGAACGCCGCCGACCCAGCCCCAGCCCTGGCTCATCGGGGTGCTGGCGCTGCTGCTCCTCGGCGTTCTCGGCATTCGTTCGGCGGCACAGGGAGAGAGCCGGGCTGCCCGCGTCCTCCCCGCCGCCTTCACGCTGCTGCTCACGGTGCTTGCTGTGGAGGTCTTATTACGCACGTATGGGGTTCCAGCAGGTTTGATCCCTACTCCCAGCCGCGTCCTCACGGCGTTGTGGGAGGCGCGCACCGTCCTCCTTCAGGACACCTTCTACACCTTCGTGCTGGAGGCGCTGCTCGGTTTCGTGGTGGGCACCGTCGTCGGTCTCGCGCTCGCGTTGCTGGTCGTACGCTTCCGCTTCCTCGAACGCGGACTGCTGCCCTACGCGGCCCTCTTCAGCTCCGTGCCCATCGTGGCGCTCGCTCCCGTCGTGGTGAAGGCGGTGGGGCTGGAGTGGCCGAGCAAGATGGTCGTCGTGGCGATCACGGTGCTCTTTCCGGTCGTCGTGAACGCGGTGCGCGGATTGCAGGCGGCCCAGCCCCTCCACCTCGATCTGCTGCACACCTACGCGGCCAGTCCGGCGCAAACCTTCCGCACCGTGCGGGTGCCCACCGCGCTTCCCTTCGTCTTCAACGCCCTCAAGGTGGGGAGCACCCTCGCCCTGATCTCGGCCATCGTGGCGGAGTTCTTCGGCACGGACGGGCATGGGCTGGGCTTCCGCATTCAGATCGAGGTCGGACGCTTCAACCTCGCCGTCGTCTGGGCCGCCATCGTGCTGGCGAGCGTCGTCGGGCTGGCGTTCTTCGGCTTGATCAGCGCGTTGGAGAGGAGGTTCGCGCCTGTGCCGCAGGAGGGTCAGGGATGACCTGTTGAGAGTCGAGTTTTCCTGGATGCCCGGCACGTTCACCCCCACCCGGCCTCCCCCCTCAAGGGGGAGGAGCAATAAAGAAGCGTTGTATGTCCTCGCCTTTCCACTTCCCCGGAGGGAACCATGAAGCACTCCAAGCTGACCGCCGCCGTCTCCGCCGTCCTCGCCGCCACTCTCCTCGCGTCCGGCGCTCAGGCTCAGAAGCTCGTGCCTGTCAAAGTGCAGCTCAAGTGGTTTCCGCAGGCGCAGTTTGCGGGCTTCTTCGTGGCGCAGGCGAAGGGGTACTACCGGGCCGAGGGGCTGGACGTGCAGTTCCTTCCGACCGGGGACCAGTCGCCGATTCAGACGGTGGCGACGGGGACCGCCGACTTCGGCACGACCTGGATCACCGACCTCCTGACCGCGCGGGCGCAGGGCATTCCGGTCACGCACATCGCGCAGCTTTTCCAGAAGAGCGGGTATACCCTCGTGGCGCTGAGGAGCAGCAACATCACCAAACCGCAGGATTTCCGGGGCAAGCGGGTCGGCGTGTGGCCCAGCGGCAACGAGTACCCGGCGGTGGCCCTCCTCAAGAAGTACGGCCTGACCACCAGCCTCGACAGCACCGTGGGCAACCCCAGCGTGCAGGCCGTGACGTACCCTTTCGACCCCAGCATCGTCTTCCCCGACAAGGTGGACCTCGTGTCGGCGATGACCTACAACGAGGTGGACCAGATCGTGGGCCTGGGCTACAGCCTCGACAAGCTGCGCGTCTTCCGCGCGTCGGACTACGGCATCAACCT
Organism: Deinococcus sp. YIM 134068; assembly: GCF_036543075.1. NCBI lineage: Bacteria > Thermotogati > Deinococcota > Deinococci > Deinococcales > Deinococcaceae > Deinococcus > Deinococcus lichenicola. Next base: position 16,583 of record NZ_JAZHPF010000007.1, on the reverse strand, counting down.
CCTCGAAGACCTGATGTTCACCACCGACCGCACGCTGAGGAACGCCAACTTCAAGGGCAGCGGGCAGAGCGGCCAGCAGATCGCCGCCAAGCTCGTGCGCGCGACCCTCCGGGGCTGGAACTACGCCGTCAAGAATCAGGCCGAGGCCGTGAATATCGTCCTCCCGCTGTGCGGCAACACCTGCAAGGGCAGCGGCACCCGCGCCGACGCGAAGGCCCACCAGACCTGGCAGATGACCGAGGTCGCCAAGCTCTACAACTCCGGGCCGACGAACCGGGGACTGGCCGGATACCTCGACCCCGCCGTGTACCGCAATAACGTGGCGCTGCTCAAGAGTCTCGGCATCCTGAAGGCCGACCCGGACGCGGCAGCCGTGACGTACAGCGTATGGGAGGCCGCCACCGGAAAGAAGGCGGCACGGTGAGTGGGGGAGAGGTCGCCGAGTCCACCCGGACCGGACTTGATCCCGCCCGAACTGTCGCGGAATTGAAGGAACTGCGGCAACTCACCGGGGACGAGGATGGGGCGCAGCGGGTCGCCTTCACCGACACCTGGCTCAAGGCCCGCGCCTTCCTGAAAGAACGTCTCGCCGAGCTGCCCGTCGAAGTTCATCAGGACCCCGCCGGGAATCTGTGGGCGACGCTCAGGGGCGAGTCGGAGCGTGAACTCCTGATCGGCGGGCACCTCGACAGCGTGCCGAACGGTGGCTGGCTGGACGGCTCGCTGAACGTGCTGGCCGGGCTGGAGGTCATGCGGCGCGCGAACGCCCAGTACGGAGGCCGCCCGCCCGTCACCCTCTGCCTCGTGGACTGGGCCGACGAGGAGGGGGCGCGTTTTGGTCGCTCCCTCTACGGGTCGAGCGCGGCGAGCGGGCATTTCGACGTGGCCGAGATGACGAAGTTGACCGACCGGGACGGGGTGAACCTGGGTGACGCCCTCGCGCGGGTTGGCGTGAAGTTGGAGGACGCTCCGCAGGCACGCGACGAGCTGAAGAACGCCGCCGCCTACCTCGAACTGCACATTGAGCAGGGGCCAATGCTGGAGAGGCTGGGCCTGCCGCTCGGCGCGGTGCTCGGGACGGTCGGCGTCGAGCGCCACACCCTGACCTTCCACGGGCAGGCGGCGCACGCGGGCAGCACGCCCATGAACGTCAGGCGAGATGCTTTCCTCGCTGCCGCGCGCTTGGGGCAGGAAATCTATGCCATCGCCGAGCGGCACGGCGGCGTCTGTACGGTCGGAAGCGTCAAGACGTGGCCGGGCATCGTCACAAGTGTGGTGGAGCGGTGCGAGATCACGCTCGATCAACGGCACCTCGACGCGGGGAAGCTGGCGGCGATGTGGCAGGACGCGCGGGAAGCGGCGGAGCGTTTCGCTCAGGAGGGCGGCTGCACGGTCGAGGTCGGCAAGCTATGGAACATCGAACCTATTCCCTTCCACCCCGAACTGATCGACGCGGCGGAGGCGGCCATTCTGGAAACCGTGCCGACGAGCCACCGCCTACCCAGCGGTCCCCTCCACGACGCGGCGGAGGTCGCCCGCGCCGGGGTGCCCACGGTGATGCTGTTCGTCCAAAGCCTCCGGGGCATCTCGCACAACAAGATCGAGGACACGCGGGAAGAGCACATCGAGCTGAGCGTCGTCGCCCTGGATCGTCTGACGGACCGGGCGATGGCGTGGATTCAGGGGCGGGGCTGAAGCGTCCGGCGTCGCCCGGCGTCACTTGGCAGACCGCCGCCGGGGGCCTACGATCAAACCCTCACCCTCTTCCTTCCGACCGCGTGACTCAGGAGGCACCCTATGCCGGAACCTCACCCAGACACCCAGCAGGTTATCGCCGACAACCGCGAGTACACCCTCTTCTCGTGGAGCGTGCAGGGGCAGGCCAGTCCCATCCACATGGTCGGGGGCAAGGGCAGCCACTTCTACGACGGCGACGGGAACACCTGGCTCGATTTCTCCTCGCAGCTCATCAACATCAACGTGGGGCACCAGCACCCGAAGGTCTTGCAGGCGATCAAGGATCAGGTGGACCGGATGTGCTTCGCCGGGCCGTCGTTCGCCACCGACGTGCGCGCGGAGCTGGGCCGGAAGCTCGCGGAGGTGACGGGCCTCGCCAAGAGCTTCTTCACCCTGGGCGGCAGCGAGGCCAACGAGAACGCGATGAAGATGGCCCGCCTCTACACCGGACGTGACAAGATCATCACCCGCTACCGCTCCTACCACGGGGCGACGATGGGCAGCATGACGGCCTCGGGCGACCCCCGGCGCTGGCCGGTCGAACCGGGCATCCCCGGCATTGTGCGGGTGTTCGACCCCTACATGTACCGCCCGCCGATGGGCGGCAGCGCCGAGGCGTGGGAGGACGGCTGCATCACCCACATCGAGGAAGTGATTCAGATGGAGGGGCCGCACACCATCGCGGCGATGATGGTAGAGGGCATCACCGGCTCCAACGGCCTGCTGATCCCACCCGACAGCTACTACCCCCGGCTGCGGGCGCTGCTCGACAAGTACGGCATCCTCCTCATCGACGACGAGGTGATGAGCGGCTTCGGGCGGACCGGCAAGTGGCTCGCCACCCAGCACTACGGCATCGTGCCGGACATCGTGACCTGCGCGAAGGGTCTCACGAGCGGCTATATGCCGCTGGGCGCGGTCATCGTGAATCAGAAGATCGCCGATTACTTCGAGAAAAACTTCCTTGCGGGCGGCCTGACCTACAGCGGCCATCCCGTCAGCCTCGCCGCCGCCATCGCCAACCTGAGGGTGTACGAGGAGGAAAATCTCTTCGAGCACACGCTGGAGCTGGGGAAGTACCTGGGCGAGCGCCTGGAGGCCATGAAGCGCAAGTACGCCTGTGTGGGAGACGTGCGCTACATCGGCCTCTTCAGCGTGTTGGAGTTGGTGAAGGACAAGAGGACGAAAGAGCCGCTGGCCCCCTTCAACGGTACCTCGCCGGAGATGGCGAGACTCGCTGCCCACCTCAAGTCCAGGCACGTCTACGCCTTTAGCCGCTTCAACATGGTCTGGGTCTGCCCGCCCCTCGTCATCACCCGCGAGGAGCTGGACGCCGGGCTGGACGTGTACGAGGAGGCGCTGGCCCTGGTGGACGAGATGATCGGGGCGGTGGTGGCGGCAGATTAAGAGCAGTTCTCCCTCTCCCCTCGTGGGAGAGGGCCGGGGTGAGGGGTGGCAAGCGTCAGCTTGCCCTAACAAGAGAGGTCCAAGACCTTCTCCACTGGCCTCGCAAACGCCCTGCCCGCTCACCCCCTCCCGGCCTCCCCCCTCAAGGGGGAGGAGCAAAAGATAAAAGCTCAACGTGCCAACTCCCGGAGGTCTCCCCATGACCAGCACCGCCGAACCGTCCACCCAACAGGCCTCCGTCCAGACCCTCACCCACTGGCTCTCGGGCGCTCCCGCTGAGGGCACCTCCGGGCGCACCGCCCCCGTCTACAACCCCGCCACCGGAGAGGTGCAGGCCCTCGTTCCGCTCGCCAGCCGTGCCGAGGTGGACCACGCCGTCGAACTCGCCACCGCCGCTGCTAACACGTGGCGGGCCGCACCCCTCGGCAAGCGGGCCGAAGTCCTCTTCCGTTTCCGCGACCTGCTCGACCGTCGCCGGGACGACCTTGCCCGCATCCTGACCCGCGAGCACGGCAAGGTTCACGCCGACGCGCTGGGTGAAATTGCGCGCGGCATCGAGAACGTGGAGTACGCCTGCGGGGTGCCGAATCTCCTCAAGGGCGGGTACTCCGAGGGGGCAAGCACGGGCGTGGACGTGTATTCCATCCAGCAGCCACTCGGTGTGGTGGCGGGCATCACGCCCTTCAACTTCCCGGCGATGGTGCCGCTGTGGATGATGGCGAATGCGCTCGCCTGCGGGAACGCCTTCATCCTCAAGCCCAGCGAGAAGGACCCCAGCGCGAGCCTGTTTATGGCGGAGTTGCTAAGAGAAGCTGGTCTTCCAGATGGTGTGTTCAGCGTGCTGCACGGGGACAAGGAAGCGGTGGACGCCATCCTCGAACACCCCGGCATCGCCGCCGTGAGCTTCGTGGGGAGCACGCCCATTGCGCGCTACATCTATCAACAGGGAACCGCGCACGGCAAACGGGTACAGGCGCTCGGCGGGGCGAAGAACCACATGCTCGTCCTCCCCGACGCCGACGTGGGCATGGCCGCCGACGCCGCCGTCTCCGCCGCCTACGGCTCGGCGGGCGAGCGGTGCATGGCGATCAGCGTCCTCGTGGCGGTGGGAGACGTGGGGGACACGCTCGTCTCGGCCATTCGGGAGCGCCTGCCCGCCCTCAAAGTCGGCCCCGGCGACCAGCCCGGCAACGAGATGGGGCCGCTCATCACCCGCGAACACCGTGACCGGGTGGCGGGGTACATCGAGGGCGCGGCGAAACAGGGCGCGACGGTGGTGGTGGACGGACGGGAGCAACAGTTCGACGGAGACGGCTTCTTCCTCGGCGTCTCGCTCCTCGATCACGTGACGCCCGAGATGGACGCCTACCGGGACGAGATTTTCGGTCCCGTGCTGTGCGTGGTGCGAGCGAGCAGCTACGACGAGGGCCTGAAACTCATCAACGAGAACGAGTACGGCAACGGCACCGCCATCTTCACGCGCGACGGCGGCGCGGCCCGGCGCTTCCAGTTCGAGGTCGAGGTCGGCATGGTGGGGATCAACGTGCCTATCCCGGTGCCCGTGGCGTACTACTCCTTCGGCGGCTGGAAGGCGAGCCTCTTCGGGGACAGCCACATGTACGGGCCGGAGGGGATCAAGTTCTACACGCGCGGCAAGGTCGTGACCTCGCGCTGGCCCGACCCCGCGAGCAGCCGGGTGGACCTGGGCTTTCCGCAGAATCGGTAGGCAGGTCGGGGTGAGTTCCAGCCGCCGGGGGCGGGCCGCCGCATTCCCGCAGGACGCGCCTGGAGTCAGATCGCTCCTTCCGACCGCAGCCGCTCGGCTACGCCCAGCACGTCCTTCGGGTTCAGGATGCCCTTGAACCACACCAGCCGGTCGCCGAAGTCGGACGGGTCCACGCCCGCCCGCTCCAGATTGAGCCGCTCGGAGACGCACACGATCACGTCCGCGCGGCCCGAGCGCCGCAGCCCCTCGAACTTCCGGCGCAGGTACTCGGGACGCCAGTACCCCACGATCTCCACGAGCACGCTGCCCCCCGCCGGATGCACCAGCCGGAAGTCCGGCAGGATCACGCCGCCGGGCACCGGCACGAGGTCCACCTCGCGTTCGAGGACCCAGGGCGTGTCCGTCCTGGCGAATCGCGCTGCGAACCCCGACTCCAGCGCGCTGTCATGCTCGGTCGGCTCGGGGTAGTGGCTGACGTAGCCGTCCGCCGAGGAGAGCTGGAAGAGCCACTCGTTCCCGCCGTCCACCGCCACCGGGGCGAGGTCACGGCGGGGGCGCAGGGCCGCCGTCAGGTCCCAGCGCGTGACGTGGAGCAGGGCCGGGAGGAACTTGGCGAGCGCGAGGCCGTAGCGGGTGGTGCCCCCGAACAGGCTGGCCGGACCGTCGAGGGTCAGGGTGAAGCCCGCGTCGGCGTCGCCCTCCACCGTCAGCATCAGCCCGAAGAACTTGGTGTAGCGCAGGAGCTGCTTGTAGCGGGCGGGTTCGTTGCGCTGGGCCGTGACCACGACGCTGTAGGCCCGGTAGAGCATTCCCTGCGCCTGGGCGAGGTCGAAGCGGTGGATCAGCGCCAGCGGCTCCGGCGGCTCGAACACGGTCAGCGTCTGCTGGTCGGGGAGGTCGGCGTAGAGCGCCGCCGACACGTCCCCGGCGGTCAGGGGGGCCGTGACCGAGAGCGCGCGGGCGGCCTGCTCCAGCACGAGGTCGCGGTGGTGGCGGCTGGGGACCGAGGCCTGCGCGAGCCGGAAGACCTTCGCGCGCACGGCCCCCGGCGCGACCGCGCCCCCCGCCTCGAAGGTGCAGCTCCCGCCCGTGAGGAGGTGGGCCAGCCCGCGCAGCACCTTGAAGTCGGCGCGGCCCGCCTCCAGCGCGCGCAGGTCCTCGTCCAGCTCCTCCCGCCGCTTGCCGACGTTGGCCGCGAAGGTGGCGATGACCGTCTCGGCGAGGCGGAGGGTGCCGAGGGTGGCCCTGAGCCGCCTCGGTTCCACGACGCCGCCCCTCACCCGGAACATCAGCAGCTCAGTCGGGAGCATTCAGCGTCTCCCACTCCGGGGTCGGGGGCGCGGGCCGCCACTCGCCGTGCCGCCGCTGGCTGACCCGTTCCTCCGAGGTGCCCTCGGTGATGACCTCGTACAGCACCGCCGTCTTGCCCTCGGCCCGGCGCAGGATGCGGCCCAGCCGCTGGATGTGCTCGCGCTCGGTCGCCGTGCCCGACAGCACGACGGCCACGCTCGCCTCCGGCACGTCCACCCCCTCGTTGAGCACCCGGCTCGTCACGAGGACCCGGTAGGTCCCCTCGCGGAAGTGTTCCAGCACCTCGTGGCGCTCCTTGACGGGTGTCTGGTGGGTGATGGCCGGGATGAGAAAGTCGCGGCTCACGCGGTAGACCATCGCGTTGTCGTCCGTGAAGATCAGCGTCCGCTCCGCCGGGTGGTTCGCCAGCACCTCCTCCAGCACCCGCAACTTGCCCTCGGTGCCGTAGGCGAGGCCGCGCGCCTCCCGGTGGGCGAGCATCGCCACCCGGCCCTGCGGGGTCCCGCTCCTCATCACGAACTGCTGCCAGCCCTGCGGACTCCCCAGCCGCAGGCCCGAGCGCCGCAGGAAGTCGTTGCGTATGCCGATCAATTCGTCGTAGTGCCGCTGCTCCGTGGCGCTGAGCCGCACCCGGACGACGACCTCGCGGTACTCGGCGAGGGTGTCCCCGGCGAGCTCCTCCGGTGCCCGGCGGTAGACCACCGGGCCGATCAGGGTGTCGAGGTCGCTCTCCCGCCCGTCGCTGCGTTTGGGGGTGGCGGTCAGCCCGAGGCGGTAGGGGGCCAGCCCCATCTCGGCGATGACGCGCGTGAAGGCGGCGGGGAGGTGGTGGGCCTCGTCGAAAATCTGGAGACCGTACCCCCCGGCGAGGTCCTCGGCGTGGATGGCGGCGGAGTCGTAGGTGCTCACGAGGATGGGGGTGCGGTCCCGGCTGCCGCCCCCCAGGACGCCCACGTTCGCGTCGGGGAAGGCGGCGAGGAGGCCCGCGTACCACTGGTGCAGCAGGTCGAGGGTGGGGACGCAGATCAGGGCGCTGCGGGCGGTGTCGCGCAGGGCGAGCTGGGCGACGAGGGTCTTGCCCGCGCCCGTGGGCAGGACGACGACGCCCCGCCGCCCGGCCCGTTTCCACGCGGCGAGGGCTTCTTGCTGGTGCGGGTAGGGGGTCAGCTCGCGGGCATAGCCGAGGTCGGGGCCGAGGTCGAGGCGCAAGAAGGCCGCCGCCTCGTCGCGCAGGGGCACGCCCGCCCCCCGGCAGCCCTCCACCACGGCCCGGTAGGCGCTTCCCGGCGCGCGGTAGGACTGGCTGCGCGCGTCCCACACGAAGAGGGCCGCCACAGCTTCAGGCACCTCGCGCATCACGAGGGTCCCACGGTCCAACCTCAGTACAGGGGCCACAGACGAGCAGCCTAGCGGGACAGGTCGGGTCGCTTGGCGACAGACATGACGTTCCGGGGCGAGCGGACTCAGGCGCTTCCCCGACTGCTCTCCCCGGAGAGACAAGGCGGCGGGGACGGTGGTCGGGAAGGTGGTCGGGAAGGTGGTCGGGAGCGCGGCACTCCTTCCGTGATTTGTCCTAGAGTCAGGCATGACCACCGTGCCGCCCCCCGCGCGGGTCCCGGTGCCCGCCGCCCCCGCCGGACCACACCGGGCCACCACCGGGCAGCACCTCATCACCCTGGCGCTCGGCGGCTGGCTGCTGCTGGGGTTGTTCGTGGACGGCTGGGCACACAACAGGTTCGGGGAGACGCTGGAGACCTTCTTCACCCCCTGGCACGCGCTCTTCTACAGCGGCTTCCTTGCCGTCGCCGGGTGGTGCCTGTGGCTCGCCCGCCGGGGCTGGCGGCGTGGAGGACGCGGGCTGGCGGCCTTTCCGGAGGGCTACGCGCTGGCGGCACTGGGCGTGCCACTCTTCGGGCTGGGCGGGCTGGGAGATATGGGATGGCACACCGCCTTCGGCATCGAGGTCGGGATCGAAGCCCTGCTGTCGCCCACCCACCTCCTGCTGTTCGCGGGGGCCGCCCTGATTCTGGCCGCGCCGCTGAATGCCGTGTGGCGGCTGCCCGCCTCCCGCCGCGCCCCACCCGGCGTCCGCTGGGTGGCGACCCTCTCGGCCACGGCGCTCCTCACCGTGACGGCCTTCATGCACATGTACATGTGGGGCCTGCTGGTCGTGCCGCAGGGGCTGGGCTGGGTGCAGACGCGGGGTGAGCTGAGCGCCATCCTCCTCACGGCCCTGATCCTGGCCGCGCCCGTGCTCCTGCTGCTGCGGCGCTTCGACCTCCCCTTCGGGGCCGTCACGGTCATGTACACCGTCACCAACCTCGGCATGAGCCTGATGCTGGCCCCCGGCGAGTGGCGGGTTCCGCTCCTGGCCGTCCTCACGGGACTATTGGCCGATACCGTGTGCGCCCTGCTGCGGCCCTCGCCGGGGCGGGTCTGGGCGTGGCGGGCCTTCGCCTTCCTGCTGCCCGTCTGCGTGTGGGTGCCCTACCTGGGGGCCGCCGTGGGGGCGGGCCTGAGCAACCTCAGCTTGGAGCTGTGGCTCGGCGTCGCCGTCATGGCGGGCCTGGGCGGCGTGGCCCTGAGCGCCCTGCTCGTGCCGCCGCCGCTGCCGGGGGAGGCGGAGGGGTGAGGGGAAGCGTGAACATCCGTGGACTTTCCACCTTCCTTCGACCTTCTTCACCTCTCAGCGCCCACGTCCGCACAAGGTCTAATGGTGGTGCTGACCCGAGGAAGGCGCGGCGTCCGAGGAGTCCGGCCCGCCCAGCCGGGAGAGCAGCCCGGTCAGGGTGATGATCTCGCCCCGCTGACTCGCCTCGATCTGCCGCGCCAGCCGCAGGACTTCGGGCCGCACGCCAGGCCGCACCCCCTCGGGCCGCAGGACCCCCCGCACCATCGCCAGCGCCCCCCGGTGGTGCCGGATCATCAGCCGGAGGAAGGCCCGCTCGGCCTCACGCGGGGGCAGGGTGGAGAGGGACACCAGCTCGGCGGGGGAGGCCATCCCCATATGGCGGGCGTGTTCGGGGGTCGGCGGCGCTCCCGGCCCCTGGCCCCAGAGGGTGAGCCAGCCGCGCATCTGCCGAAGCTGTTCCCCCTGCGACAGCTCGATGTCCAGCGCGAGGGAACGCACGGTGCGCCGCGTGGAGCGGGGGCGGATCAGGCGGGCCATCGTCACCGCCTGCTCGTGGTGCCGGGTCATGTCCTGCGTGAAGCGCACCTCGGCGCTCGCCGGGCCGGGGAGGGGAGGGGCGGGCCGGGTCAGCACGAACGCCGTCAGCGCGAGCAGGGCGACCAGCAGGGCCATCAGCAGGGCGGGCAGGAGCGGCGGCGTGTGTGCCCGGCGTGGTTTGCTCATGCACCTCCTCCGACCCCAGGGTAGCCCGGCCAGGTCGAGAGGCAACCGTTCGTTCATCGGTGCCGGGACGACGGACGATAGGTGAACGATTTTCCGAGGGCCGACCCGGATCGAATCTCCCTCGCGCCGGGATCACTCCAACAAGGTCGTGGGCACGTTGAAGGCCTCCACGACCTCGCGCAGTTCGTCGCGCGACAGGCCCTCGCCCCGCCCGCCGCTCGTCAGGTCGAGGTGCTCGTACTTCGCCGCCGTCTCCGCGTACTCCACCCGGTCCACCGCCCGCGTAATGCTTACGTCCGACCTCGCCATCACCCCATGTTTGCTCCACAGGACGACCCGGTGCTCGCGCAGCGCCCCGATGTTCGCTGCCATCAGCGCCGGGGAGCCGGGCAGGATGAACGGCAGGACCCCGATGCCCTCCGGCAGATTCACGATGGTCTCCGGCTGCCAGCGGAGCAACCGCTCGTTCAGGGTGCGGGTCTCCCGGTACGCGGCGATGTGGCTGAGGTACGTCAGATGCGGCGGCTGCGCGTGGACCACCGCGTGGAAGTTCGTCCCCGACCGCCCCACCTGATCGTCGTGGACGGCGAGGTGCGAGTTGAACTCGCTCGTCACCCGCTCGAACAGCCGCCGGGGGGAGGTGTGCAGCCGGGCCGCGCGCCCGTCCCCGCCGATGACGACCGCCGCGAGGTTGGCCTCGGGGTCGTGCCGGATGTCTCGCAACCTTCGCCCCGACCCGGTGACGAGGACCACGTGACCGGCGAGGTTCGGGGCGGGCTGTGGCAGCACGAAGTCCTCCCCGATGGGGAAGCGGCGGCGCACCTCCACGGGCCAGCCGAGGCAGACCGAGAGGTTCCCGGCCCCGCCCTCGCTCGCGTCCATGCCCGCGACGCGGTGGCCCGCCTCACCGATGGAGGCGATCAGCTCGCCGAGTTGTGGAAAGGGTTCGGGCAGGGCCATCTCACGCCTCCCGCACGAGGAGAAGGTCGAGGACGCGGGGGCCGTGCACGCCCTCCACGCGGCTGAGTTCGATGTCGGAGGTCGCGCTCGGCCCGCTGATCCACGTCAGCGGCTGCCCGCGCACCACGCTCTCCCGCAGGTGTGCCACCGCCTCCGGCACACTGTCCACCACCTGCGCCTCCCACACGACGCAGATGTGGTGGTCCGGCACCAGCGTCAGCGCCCGCCGTCCCTGCCCCGCGCCGTGATCGAGGACCACCGTGCCGGTCTCCGCGATGGCGACCGCGCAGCCCGTGACCACCGATTGAACCGCCGTCAGGTCGGTGACGCCGGGTTCGTCCGGCGTGAAGGGCCACTCCGGGGGGAGCCACCCGGCGGGCAGGTCCCCCGGAATGGCGACGCGCCCGCTGCCCAGCAGGGCGAGGCGGTCCCGGACGGCCCCCGCGAGCTGCGCCGCCGGGACGCGGACGACGTTCGCCCGGTACTCGGCGGCGTACTCGGCGAACTGCTCCACGACCTCGCCGCGCGGGCGGGCCGAGGGACGGACGGGCACCCGCGCGAACGGTTCCTGTTGCCGGGCCTGCGCGCGGTTGATGCGCGTCAGGATGTCGAGCTTCGCCTCCCCGCTCACACCGGCCCCCGGTCGTCCGTCCGCTCCGGGGCGACGGGTTCGCCCTCACTCGTCTGCGCGTTCCCGTCGTCTCCCCGGACCTGCGGCGCGGGCCGTTTCCTCCACCACTCGCGGAAGGTCTGCGGCGGGAAGGCGGGCAGGTCGCGCGTGTCCGTCCAGCCGCCGAGCATCCCCGGCAGGGCGTGAATGGCCCCGTTCCTCACCAGCGGTCCCTGCCCCGTGCGCGCGAGCCTGATCGCCCCCTCGAAGCGGTGCGGCTCGCTCATCACCCACGCGGCGGTCTTGAAGGCGACGGCCTCGACGCTCAACGGCTTCTCTTCCGTGATCTTGCCGCGCAGGTACAGCAGCACCTCGGGAATGTTGATCTTGACCGGGCAGGCGTCGTAGCACGCGCCACACAGGCTGCTCGCCCACGGCAGCGTGTTCGCGTTCTTGTCCTCCAGATGCAGCAGTTGTGGGGTGAGGATCGCGCCGATGGGGCCGGGGTACACACTGCCGTAGGCGTGGCCGCCCGCTCGCTCGTACACCGGGCAGACGTTCAGGCAGGCCGAGCAGCGGATACAGCGGAGCGTCTGCCGCCCCACCTCGTCGGCCAGCACGTCCGTCCGCCCGTTGTCGAGCAGGACGAGGTGGAACTCCTGCGGGCCGTCGCCCGGCGTCACCCCCGACCAGAAGGAGGTGTAGGGGTTCATGCGCTCGGCGGTGCTGGAACGGGGCAGCAGGCGCATGAATACGGCGAGGTCCTGCCACGTCGGGACCACCTTCTCGATGCCCATGACGCTGATGAGCACGTCGGGCATAGTCACGCACATACGCCCGTTGCCTTCGGACTCCACGACGCAGACGGTGCCGCTCTCGGCAACGGCGAAATTGGCCCCCGAGACGGCGACTTTCGTCGTCAGGAACTTCTCGCGCAGGTAGAGCCGGGCGGCCTCCGCCAGCGCCTTCGGCTCGTCGGTGAGCAGTTCCGCGCCGAGCTTGCGCCGGAAGAGGTCCCGGATTTCCGCCCGGTTGCGGTGGATGGCCGGGACGAGGATGTGGCTGGGGCGGTCCTCGGCGAGTTGCACGATCAGTTCGGCGAGGTCGGTCTCGATGGCGTGGATGCCGCGTTCCGAGAGCGCCGCGTTCAGCTCGATCTCGTCGGTGGAGATGGACTTGACCTTGATGACCTCCCGCGCCCCGTGCCCCTCGGCGATGCCCGCCACGATCCCCCGCGCTTCCGCCGCGTCGCGTGCCCAGTGGACGTGCCCGCCACGGGCCTTGACGGCGGATTCGAGGTCGAGGAGGTACTCCGAGAGCCTCGCCATCACGTGATCCTTGACCGCCGCGCCCTCGTCCCGCAGCGCCTCCCAGTCGAGCAGCTCGGCCACCGCCCGCTCACGCTTCTCGCGGATGACGGTGGTCGCGTGCCGGAGGTTACGGCGCATCTGCGGGTTGGCGAGCGTCACCTTCGCGGCCTGCTGGAAGGTCCGGGCGGGCTTGATTCCACCGGCGCTCATGGGTGTCCCTCGCACGAAGAATGCCCAGGCCCGAACGAGCAGGCGGGCAAGGCTCCCAACCGCTTTGGGGCCTGTTCTGCCCAGGACGCCGCCCTGCTCGGCGAAGAATTGCTCATGCGAAGACCTCCCCCTCGGTACTCGCCAGAATCTCGGCGAGGTGGACGGTGCGGGTGCCCGCCTGCAGGCGACTCAGCCCACCGCCGATGTGCATCAGGCAGGAGTTGTCCCCGGCGGTGCAGGCCTCGGCCCCCGTGCTCATCACGTTCTGCACCTTGTCGGCGAGCATCGCGGTGCTCGTGTCGGCGTTCTTCACGGAGAAGGTGCCCCCAAAGCCGCAGCACTGCTCCACGGCGGGGAGTTCGACCAGATTCAGGCCTTTGACGTTCCTCAGCAGCCGGAGGGGAGCGTCCCCCACCCGCAAAATCCGCATCGCGTGGCAAGTCTGGTGGTACGTGACCCGGTGCGGGTAGTACGCGCCCACGTCCTCCACGCCCAGCTCCTTGACGAGGAACTCGCTCAGCTCGAACACGCGCGGGGTGAGGGCGTTCACCTCCTCCAGCAATGCCTCGTCCCCGGCCCACTCGGCGGCGCGGGGGTACAGGTCGCGGACCATGCCGACGCAGGAGCCGCTGGGGGCGACGATGGCTTCCGCGTCCCGGAAGGTCTCTACGAAATGTCGGACGAGCTTCAACGCGTCCTCCTGATACCCGGAGTTGAAGTGCATCTGGCCGCAGCAGGTCTGCCGTTCGTTGAAGCGGACCTCGTGGCCGAGGCGTTCGAGGAGTTTCACGGTCGCCTCGCCCGTGCGGGGAAACATCGCGTCGTTGAGACAGGTGATGAACAGATCGACAGTCAAGGGGTTCGTACCTTTCGACTCGTGGCCGCTCCTCACCGGAAGGGCCGCGAGTGGGGTGGAGACGGGGGCCGGGTCTGCCAACTCTAGCCCCGCGACAGGGCCTCATCCGTCACGCGACGAACAGTGAGGCGGCGGAAGCGTTCGCGCTCCCCGGCGGGGACGGGACCGGACGGCATGAAGGTCGTCAGGAGTTCAGAGGCCCGCACGACCTCCCGCACACCGCCGCGCGGGATGGCCCCACTCGCCTCCGCCTGCACGAGCAGGTTGCCCATCAACGTCGCCTCCACCGGCCCGGCGACCACCGTGCGGCCTGAGAGGTCGGCGGTGAGCTGGTTGAGAAACCCGCTCTGCGCGCCCCCGCCCACCACGTAGACGGTGCGGATGGGTCGCTCCTGTACGGCCTCAAGCTGCTCCAGCACATCCACCGTCCGGTGGGCGAGGCTGTCCAGCACGCAGCGCATGACCTCCGCCGGGGTCCGGGGAACGGGCTGGCCGGTCTCGGCGCAGTACGCCCCTACCCGGTCGGGCATATCGAGGCCGGGATGAAGGAAGCGGGCGTCGTCGGGGTCGATGAGCGGGCCACCCGCCGGGACGCCCGCCGCCCCCTCGTACAGTGCGGCGAAGTCGGCATTGTCCCACGCGCGGCGGCACTCCTGCACGACCCACAGGCCCATGACGTTTTTCAAGAGTCGGGTGGTGCCGTTCACGCCCGCCTCGTTCGTGAGGTTGGCGGTGAGGGCGGCGTCCGTCAGAACTGGCTGGGGCGTCTCCACCCCGACGAGGCTCCACGTTCCGCTCGACACGTAGGCCCAGCCCGTCTCCCCGGCGGCGGCGGGCACGGCGGCCACGGCAGAGGCGGTGTCGTGTGTGGCGGGCACGATGACGCGGGTGCCGTGCAGGCCCGTCTCGCGCGCCACCTCCGGGCTGAGTTCTCCGAGGTCGGTGCCCGGTAAGGCGATGGGCGGCAGGAGGTGGGTGGGAAGCTTCAGGGCGTCCAGCAGCGGGGTCGCCCACTCTCCGCTGAGGGGGTCGTAGAACTGCGTCGTGCTCGCGTTCGTCCGCTCCGTCACCCGCGCCCCGCACAGCCAGTAGTGGAGGAGGTCGGGGACCATCAGCAGGGTGCGGGCTTGAGAGAGCCGCTCAGGCCGTTCCGCCGCCAGTTGATAGAGCGTGTTGAAGGGCAGGAATTGAATGCCCGTCGCCCCGTAGATCGCCCCGTCCCCGACCGTTTCCCGCACCCGTTCCATCACGCCGTTCAGGCGGGCGCTGCGGTAGTGGTGGACGCCGCCGAGCAGTTCTCCCTCGTCATCCAGCAGGCCGTAGTCTACCGCCCACGAGTTGACGCCGACGCTGGCGACCGGGCCGCGCGAGGAGGCGAGTTTCAGACCATGCAGGATCTCGCGCCACAGGCCGAGCAGGTCCCAGTACAGGCCGCCGCGCACGGGCACGCCGCCGTTGGGAAAACGGTGCAAAACCTCGACGCTCAGCCGCCCCTCCCGCAAGGTTCCCAATGCGACGCGACCGCTCGACGCGCCCAGATCGACGGCAATGTGGCGCGAAACCTCAGCGGACATAGGCGATGGGCACGCCGCCGTCCACCGTCAGCACGCCGCCCGTCGTCTTGCTCGCGGCGGGCGAGCCTAAGTAGGCGACCGCCTCGGCGATGTCCTCCGGGAAGACGTTGACCTTGAGCGTGGTGCGGTTGCGGTAGAACTCCTCGAGCTTGTCGGGCGCGATGCCGTAGGTCGCCGCCCGCTCGGCCCGCCACTTGCCGTCCCAGATCGCGGACCCCGCGAGGATGCCGTCGGGGAGGACGGAGTTCACGCGGATTCCGGCGGCCCCGCCTTCTTCCGCGAGGCAGCGGGCGAGGTGGAGTTCCGCCGCCTTCGCCGCGCTGTAGGCTGCCGCGTTCTTGCCTGCCGCGACGGAGTTCTTGGAGCCGATGAAGACGAGGTTGCCGCCCGTGCCCTGCGCCTTCATCACCTTGAACGCCTCGCGGGCCACGAGGAAGTACCCGGTGGAGAGGATGCTCTGGTTCTTGTTCCACATCTCCAGGCTGGTCTCCTCGATGGGGGCGCTGGAGGCGATGCCCGCGTTGTTCACCACCATGTCCACGCCGCCGTAATTCAGGACCGCGTGCGTGTACGCGCCCTGCACCTGCGCCTCCTCGGTGACGTTCATGGGGACGCTGGTGGCCCGTCTGTATCCGCGTGCCTTCGTCAGTTCCCCGGCGACCTCCGCCCCGCCCTCCGCGTTGAGGTCCGCGATGACGACGTGTGCCCCGTCCTGCGCCAGCCGCCGCGCAATGGCCCGGCCAATCCCGCTCGCCGCGCCCGTCACCAGGGCGACGTGCCCCTCCAGCACCTTCGGCGCGGGTTTCTGCGCGAGCTTGTACAGTTCGAGCGGCCAGTATTCGACGGCGTAGCTCTCGGCGGCGGTGAGGGAGACGAACCCACCGAGGCTGCTCGCGCTCTTCATGACCTGAATGGCGCGGAGGTAGAGCTGGCGCGACACGTCCGCCCCCTGCGCGTCCGGCCCGCTGTTCACCATGCCCAGGCCGGGGATGAGGACCACGCGCGGGCTGGGCGTGAACATCACGTCGCCCTCACCCCTGTTCTCCTCGAAATAGGCGGCGTACTCGGCCTTGAAGCGTTCGACCCCTTCTTTGGCCGCTTGGATCAGCGCGTCCTTCCCCTGCTCCGGCGTCCAGTCCAGATACAGCGGCACCCGCTTCGTGTGGACGAGGTGATCGGGGCAGGCCGCGCCCACCTGCGACAGTTCCGCCGCCGCGTTGGAATTGACGAACTCCATGACCTCCGGGCTGCGGTCCACGTTCAGGATGACGGGCCGCGCCCCCCTCATCGCGCCGCGCAGGACGGGCAGCACCCCGGCGAGCAGGGCATTCGCCTCGTCCTCCGGCAGGCTCTGGACGCTCGCCCCACCGAACGGTTGCCCCTCCCGGTGGGCGTCCAGATACGCCTGCGCCTCCCCGATGATCCGCAGAGTCGTCTCGTAGCTCTCCTTCGAGGTCTCGCCCCAGGTGACGAGGCCGTGTTTGCCCATCACGACGGCCTCCAGCCCCGGATTGTCCCGCACCGCCG